>DASTVC010000613.1:0-4821 GCA_035759295.1 Longimicrobium sp.
TGAAGGCCAGCCGCGGCGCCGGATACGCGGGATCCATCGGCACGTAGGCGCCGCCCGCCTTGAGCACGGCCAGCACGGCGGCCACCAGCGCCGTCCCGCGCTCCAGGCAGATCCCCACCCGCGCCTCCGGCCCCACCCCCATCTCCATCAGCCGGTGAGCCAGCCGGTTCGCGCGCTCGTTTAGCTGCCGGTAGGTAAGCGATTCGGCGCCGTGCAGCACCGCCACGGCCTCCGGCGTCCGCGCGGCCTGCGCCTCGATCAGGTGGTGCACGCAGGCGCCGGTGGAGGGATACGGCGTGTCGGTCCCGTTCCATTCCTCCACCACCAGCCGCCGCTCCTCATCCCCCAGAAGCTCCAGCCGGGAGAGGCGCAGGTCCGGATCCACCGAAACCTGCTCCAGCACGCGCTCCAGGTGGCCGATCATCCGCAGCACCGTGCCGGGCTCGAAGAGGTCCGTGCTGTACTCGATGGAGCCGGCGATGCCGTCCGCGTGCGCGGTAACGGCCAGCGTCAGGTCGAACTTGGCGGTGTCCGTCCCCGCGCCGAACGCGCGCGGCACGATGCCCGGCAGGGTCAGCGCGGAATCGTCGCCGCTCCCCTGGATGAGCATCACCTGGAAGAGGGGCGAGTGGCCCAGCGAGCGCTCCGGCTGCAGCTCTTCCACCAGCCGCTCGAAGGGGACGTCCTGGTGGTCGTACGCGCCCAGCGTGGCCTCGCGCACGCGGCGCAGCACGTCGCGGAAGCCGGGGTCGCCGGAGAGATCCGTCCGCAGCACCAGCGTGTTGGTGAAGAAGCCGATGAGCCCCTCCACCTCGTGCCGCGTGCGGCCGGTGATGGGGCTGCCGACCACCACGTCGTCGCTGCCGCTGTACTTCGCGAGCAGCACCTGCAGCGCGCCCAGCATCACCATGAACAGCGTGGCGCCCTCGCCTCGCCCCAGCGATTCCAGCCGCGCCAGCAAATCGGCCGGTAGATCGAACGACTCGCGCGCGCCGCGGTAGCTCTGCAGCGTGGGGCGCGGGTGGTCGATGGGAAGCTCCAGCAGCGCGGGCGCGCCGGTGAGCCGCTTCTTCCAGTACGCCAGCTGCCGGTCCAGCATCTCGCCCGCCAACTGCTCGCGCTGCCACACGGCATAGTCGGCGTACTGTACCGGCAGGTCGGCGAGGGGGGATTCCGCGCCCTCCAGCGCGGCCGCGTAAAGCGCCGACAGCTCGCGGAAGAGCACACCGAAACTCCACTCGTCGCTCACCGTGTGGTGCAGGGTCATCAGCAGCACGTGCGCATCCGGATCCAGCCGCAGCAGGCGCGCGCGGAAGAGCGGCCCGGCCCCCAGGTCGAACGGACGCGCCGCCTCCTCCGCCGCCCGGCGCTCCGCCTCCGCCTCGCCCGCGCCGTACAGGTCGTCCACCGGCAGCGTCCACCCCTCGAAGGGGGCGATGGAGAGCGACGGGGCGCCGTCCCGCTCGCGGAACGTGGTCCGCAGCACCTCGTGCCGGCGGACGATCTCGCCCAGGGCGTGCTCCAGCGCGCGGACGTCCAGCGCGCCGTCGAGCCAGAGCGCCATCGGCACGTTGTAGAAGGCGCTTTCCGGCTGCAGGCGGTCCAGGAACCACAGACGCTCCTGCGCGAACGAGAGCGGAAGCGACCCACCGCGATCCACCGGAGCGACGGGCGGCAGCGGCGGCAGCCCGGCGCGGCGCAACGTTTCCACCTCCGCCGCCAGCGCCGACACGGTGGGCGCGGTGAACAGCGCGCTCAGCGGCAGGCGCACGCCCAGCACCTCCTGCACGCGCGCCACGACCACCGTGGCCAGCAGCGAGTGGCCGCCCAGCTGGAAGAAGTTGTCGTCGGGTCCCACGCGATCGGTCTTCAACACGCCGGCCCAGATGCCCGCCAGCACCTCCTTCAGCGGTGTCCGCGCTTCGGCTGGCTGGTCGTCGGCAGAAACGGCATCCGGCGCGGGGAGTGCCTTGCGGTCCACCTTGCCGCTGGGGGTGAGCGGCAGCGCATCCAGCCGCACGAAGGCGCCGGGGACCATGTACTCCGGCAGGGTGCGGCGCAGGTGGGCGCGCATCTGCTCCGGCTGCGCATCGCCCACCACGTACGCCACCAGCCGCCGCTCGCCCGCGTCGTCCGCGCGCGCCACGACGGCGCAGTCGGCCACGCCGGGAAGCCGGCGCAGCACCGCCTCGATCTCCCCCGGCTCGATGCGGAAGCCGCGGACTTTTACCTGCTGGTCGAGGCGGCCGAGGTACTCGAGCGAGGAAGTGCGTGAGTGCGTTAGTGCGTCAGTGCGGGAGTCGTCTGACCCCGCGCCCACTTCCGCACTCACGCACTCACGCACTTCCGCACTTTCCTCCCGCCAGCGAACCCGGTCGCCGGTCCGGTACATCCGCGCCCCGGCGGTCGCGGAGAACGGATCGGGGATGAAGCGCTCGGCGGTGAGCGCGGGGCGGCCCAGGTAGCCGCGCGCGAGGCCCTTTCCCGCCAGGCACAGCTCGCCCGCCACGCCGGGGAGCACCAGCCGCAGCCCGGCGTCCACGATGTAGCCGCGCGTGTTGGAGATCGTGCGGCCGATGGACGGCGTGCCGCCCGGCGTGCGCCGCGCGAAGGTGCTGTAGGTGGTGTCTTCCGACGGGCCGTACAGGTCGTAGACGCGGTCGATCCCGGGGCGGGCGTAGAGGGCATCCACCAGCTCCTGCCGAAGCAGCTCGCCGGCCAGGTTCACCGTCCGCACGCCGGCGGGAATGGCGTCGTCCCGCAGCAGCGCGGCAATGGCGGAGGGGACGGTGTTGATCAGCCGCACCTGGTCCGCGGCGGCGGAGTGCGCCAACGCCAGCGCGTTTTCGACGATGATTACCCGGCCGCCGCGCGTCAGCGGCAGGAACAGCTCGTAGACGGAAAGGTCGAAGCAGATGGAGGTGGATGCCAGCATCCCACTGAGATCATCCGCCGACCAGACATCCGCTGCCCACGCCAGCATCGCCACCGCGCTCTGGTGCTCGATGGCCACGCCCTTGGGGACGCCGGTGGATCCGGAAGTGTAGATCAGGTACGCCAGCCCGCGCGCATCCGCCCCACCCGCCGGATCGTCCGCCGATTCCCCCGCGATCTCCTCAACGTCGCGATCGACGAGGACGATCCGCACGTTGTCGCGCACCGGGAGCACGCCCCGCAGCGCATCCTTCGTCACCAGCACCGCCGCGCCCGAATCCGCCAGCATGAAGGCCAGGCGCTCCGGGGGATACGCGGGATCCAGCGGGACGTAGGCGCCGCGCGCCTTCAGCACGCCCAGCAGCGCGGCCACCATCTCCACCCCGCGCGGCAGGCAGATGCCCACGCGCGTCTCCGGCCCCACGCCCAGCCGCCGCAGGTGGTGCGCGAGGCGATTGGCGCGCGCGTTCAGCTCGGAATAGGTGATGGATTCCGTCTCGTGGACGATGGCGACGGCGTCCGCCGTCCGGGCGGCCTGTGCCTGGAAAAGCTGGTGGATGCAGGCGTTCGATGGATACGGCGCGTCAGTCCCACTCCACGACTCCAGCAGCTGCCGGCGCTCGCCGTCGTCCAGCAGCTGCAGGCCCGAGAGGCGCAGGTCCGGATCGGCCGACACCTGCTCCAGCACGCGCCGCAGGTGGCGGAGCATCCGCTCGACCGTGGGGCGCTCCCACAGGTCGGTGCGGTACGTCATCTCGCCCCACAGCCCGCCCGCGTGCTCGCCGAACATCAGCGTCAGGTCGAACTTGGCCGCCTCGAACGCCGCGCCGAACGGCTCCGTCCGCAGGCCGGGGAGCTCGCCGCCGGACAGGTCGTCGTTCTGCAGCGCGAACAGCACCTGGAAGAGCGGCGAGTGGCCCAGCGAGCGCTCGGGCTGCAGCTCCGCCACCAGCCGCTCGAAGGGGAGCTCCTGGTGCTCGTACGCGCCAAGCGCCGCCTCGCGCACGCGGCGCAGCACCTGGCGAAAGGCGGGGTCGCCCGACAGGTCCGTCCGCAGCACCAGCGTGTTGACGAAGAACCCGATCAGCCCCTCCACCTCCGGCCGCGCCCGCCCCGCCGCCGGGCTGCCGACGACGACGTCCTCACTGCCGCTGTACTTGGCCAGCAGCACCTGGAACGCGCCCAGGAGCACCATGAACAGCGTGGCGCCCTGGCCGCGCCCCAGGAGGAGAAGGCGCTGCAGCAGTTCGGGGGGAAGGTCCACCGAGACGCTGGCGCCTTCCGTCCCCTGCACCGCCGGGCGCGCATGGTCCGCGGGCAGCTCCAGCAGCGCGGGCGCGCCGGCCAGCCGCTCGCGCCAGTACGCCAGCTGCCGGTCCAGCACCTCGCCGCGCAGCTGCTCGCGCTGCCACGCCGCGTAGTCCGCGTACTGCACGGGCAGCGGCGGCAGCTCCGCCTCGCCCCCGCCGCCATGCGCGGCGTAGAGGGCGGAGAGCTCGCGGAAGAGCACGTCCATGCTCCACCCGTCGCTCACCACGTGGTGCATGCACAGCAGCAGCACGTGGTCCTCCGCCCCCACCCGCAGCAGCCGCGCGCGAAAGAGCGGTCCCGCCGCCAGGTCGAAGGGGCGCACCGCCTCGTCCGCGATCCGCTCCCGCACGGCGCGCGCGCCCTCGTCGCCGCCGGGGAGCGCGTCCACCGGGAGCGCGAAGCCGTCGAACGGCTGGATCACCTGCACGGGCGCCCCCTCCGCCTCGCGGAAGACGGTCCGCAGCGCCTCGTGCCGGCGGACGACCTCGGCGAGCGCCGCCGCGAGCGCCGGCACCTCGAGCTCTCCGGCGAGCCGCAGCGCCGTCGCGATGTTGTACTCGCTCCCCCCGGGCTGGA
>DASTVC010000614.1:0-5996 GCA_035759295.1 Longimicrobium sp.
AACCGTCCGCGACGGACGCGCGGCGAGCCGGGGCGGTACCGTGCCGTCCGGCCCGCGGGAGCGAATGGATTCGCCGCTGGAAAATCGCAAAGCCCGCCTGCGCGGACTCGGCGGCCAGACGGTGTGCGGCGTCCGGCACACCTGTGCGTCCGCACACACAGGAGCCCCGCTCCAGCAATCTCCGGAGCGGGGTTTTTGCCGGCTATTCCCTGTCCCCTGTCCCCGACGCCGCTGGGCAGGCCTCTTGCTCAGTCGCGGGGGCATGGGAAGCCTGCTTGCGGTGGATCTGGGGCTGCGCACGGGGCTGGCGCTGTACGGCGCAGACGGGCGTCTGCGGTGGTACCGCTCGCAGAACTTCGGGACGGCGACGCGGCTGCGTCGCGCGGTGCACGGGGTGCTGCGCGAGCTGCCGGAGGTGCGCTGGCTGGTGCTGGAGGGCGGCGGCAACCTGGCCGAGATCTGGACGCGCGAGGGCGAGCGGCTGGGCATTACGGTGCACCGCATTGCGGCGGAGACGTGGCGCGAGCGGCTGCTGTACGCGCGCGAGCAGCGCACCGGCGCGCAGGCCAAGCACCACGCCGGCGACCTTGCGCGCCAGGTGATCGACTGGTCCGCCGCGCCGCGCCCCACCTCGCTACGCCACGACGCCGCGGAGGCCATCCTTACGGGCCTGTGGGGCGCGCTGCACGTGGGCCTGCTGGAGCAGCTGCCGCCGGAGCTGCGGCGCTGAGGCGTCGGGTCGGCGTCGAGCGGGCGCTTGCGTCGGGCGGGTAAACCCGCGGCTGGAACAGCGGCAAGCCCCGTCTTTGCTCGTTCCTCGCAAAACGGGGCTTCACCTGCTCGCGTCCGGATGGACCATCCGCCCGATCCGCCGGCATCGTTCCCGGGCGGTTGAAACCGCGGCTGGAACTGCACGAAGCCCCGCAAACTGCGCGGGGCTGTGTGGCCGAATGTTTGATGTGATCCCCCATCCGGCCACGCGCACCGGACCGAGCCCACTCGAGCGGTTGAAGCCCCGCCGGGCGAGCTCCGCGAGCCCAGGGCGGGGCTTATCGCCGTTCCAGCCGCGGGTTTACCCGCTCCGGCGCGGGGCCGGCCGAAGCGGTAGGCCCTGACCTAGCACATAACGAAAAACCCCGCTCCGGCATCTGCCGGAGCGGGGCGTTTCATCTCGCTATTCCCTATTCCCTATTCCCTGTTCCCTGTTCCCTAGCCCCTAGAGGTTCAGCCAGTAGTTCAGCTTCACCGCCAGCACGTTCGTCGGCGGCGCCAGCGCATCGTCGAACAGGCGGCCGAAGTCGCGGCGCAGGGCGAAGGAGCCGTCCTGCACAAAGTGGCTGCGGCCGTGGCTCCACACCACGAACAGCGCCGAGCCGGGGCGGTACTCCCACCGCAGCACCGCGTTGGTGCGCAGCTCCTTGAAGTTGAAGTCGGGGTTGCCGAAGGTGAAGTCCGGATCCCCCGCGCCGTCCAGCCGCACGCCGTAGCGCTCCGGCTCGCCCGCGTCGATCTCGGTGCCCACGGCGTAGTCGTGAAAGCGGCCGTCGAAGGTGTCGGCGTGGCCGTCGGTCACCTCGCGGAACTTCGAGTACTCGCCCGCGGCCACGAACGGCTGGGCGTACAGCTCCAGCGTCAGCTTGGGCGTGAAGGCGTAGTTCAGGCGCGTGCTGAGGGCGAAGCTGCGGTTCTGGATGTTGCCGAACACGTAGTGCGACTCGCCGTCTGCCGTGCGCCCTTCGGAGACGAAGATCCACGGATCCTGGCTCACGTTGAGGTTGGGGCCCGCGGAGATCCGGATGCGCGAGCTGGGGCGGAAGTTCAGGTTGGCGCCCGTCCAGTATCCGCCCCCCGTGGTTCCCCATTCCCCCCACCCGCCGCCGAACACCTCGCCGGAAAGCCGGCGGCGTCCGTCCGTGAACATCCCGGCGCTGAAGTTGGTGTACGCCGGGCCCACGAAGCTGGGGCCGCCGCGCAGCACGTCCGCGCGCAGGGCCTCGAACTCGTGGTTCACGTCGAACCAGGATCCCCAGTTGTTCACGTACTGGCCAAAGCCGCCCACGTGAAAGCCCGAGGTGAGGCGCTCGCCGCCGAAGCTCCACCCGTTCCAGGTGTCGAGCCCCACGTTCCACGAGCGGAACAGCTTGCCGGGACGGAACTCCACGTATCCCACCCGCGCGCCCGCCAGCGCCCAGTCGGCGTTGCGCACGTAGCCCAGGTCGTTCATCTCCAGCCCCGGCGAGCGCGCGTGGGCAAAGGCGCCGGCCCGCCAGTGCCCGCCGCCGATCTTCTCGATCGAGGCGCGGCCCATCCATCCGCTCAGCGTGGTGGCGTCTGGATCCAGCTCCAGGTAGTCGGCGTCCGGGCGCTGGAAGTAGTGGCCGGCGCGGGTCTGGATGGCGGTGATGGCGTCGGTGCTGCCGCGCACGTGCGTGCCGACGATCGCCCCCTCCACCTCGTAGTTGTTGCCGCCGAAGCGGTGCCGCCCGTCCAGGCCCGCCAGGTACGACTGCCCCGGCATCCAGCTCAGGTCCTCCGCCCCGCCCAGGTCGCGGTGCGTGGCGGTAAAGATGCCGCCGATGGCGCTGTTGCCGCCCTGGAAGTCCTTGATCACCCGTCCCACGGCGTAGTTGGTCATCGGCTCCACCACGGTCTCGCCGCCGCCGTCCGCGGTGACGTAGCGCACGTCCTCGCGCGCGGTGACGGCGTCGAGCAGGCCGATGGACCACCCGCTGCGCGTTTTTCCGGAGAGCTTGGCGGCGCCCAGGATGGTGGTCGCCTCGGGCGCGGAGGCGAACTGCGCGTCGTCGGGCGCGCGGCCCTGCGGCGTGCGGCCCAGGCGGCGCGAATAGAACGGCTGGTCGTTGCCGAACTGGCCGCCACGGACGGAATACGGGAAGCCGACGTAGAAGCGGAAGATGTCGGATCCTTCCGTGAAGAAGGGCCGCCGCTCCTGGAAAAAGGTCTCGAACGCGGTCAGGTTCACCTGCGAGGGATCGGCCTCCACCTGCCCGAAGTCGGGGTTGATGGTGGCCGTGAGGGTGAGGTCCGACGTGAGCCCGTACTTCACGTCCGCGCCCACGGAGCCGAACGACTGGTTCTCCTCCCAGAACGGATCATTCGACGAGCCCGGCTCTCGGGTGACGCGGGCGACGGAGTAGGGAAGCACCTCCAGCCGCCGCGCGCTGCGGATGCCGCGGATCCCCGCCACCTCGCCGAACTGCGAGACGAAGCCGTTGCGGTCGGGGTGGATCTGGCTCCAGTCGGCAATCTCGCTGCGCCGGGCGATTTCGCGGCTCACCTGGATCCCCCACGTCTGCTCGCCTTCCGTTCCGCTGTAGCGCAACTGGGAGAGGGGGATGCGGTACTCCACGCTCCACCCGGCGCTGTCCACGCGGGCCGCCGACTCCCACACGGCGTCCCATCCCAGGTCCTCGTTGGTGTCGTTGCTGTGGAACGCGTCCTTCTGCACGCCGCGCGGGTTTACGGAAAAGCGAAAGGCGGTGCGCTTGTCGTTGTAGCTGTCCAGCATCACGTGCGCCCACTCGGACGAGATGCCGGCCAGGTCGCGGCGTCCCAGCGGCATCTGCAGCGAGTCGGGCGACGGGTCGTGCATGCGCATGGCCACGTACACGGCGCCGTCGTCGTACAGGATGCGCGCTTCGGTGGCGAGCGTGGAGGCCGCGCCGGGATTGGGCGCGCGCTGCACGAAGTCGGTGAGCGGCTGGGCCTGCTGCCACACCGCGTCGTTCAGCACGCCGTCGATCTGCGGGGGCTGGGCGGTGCGGACGGCCTGGGCCTGCCGGCGGCCCGCGGGGGACGCGTCGGGGGCGGCCGCCTGCTGCGCGGCCGCGGGCGCGGCCAGGGCGAGTGCGGCCGCAAGGGCGAGTGCACTGCGCATATTTGGACGATGCTCCACTTGGAAGGGCGGGGGCGGCGCGGAGAACGCCGCACGTGCGGGGCGGACGGATGAGCACCGTTCACCCCGGACGCGTGGTAAGATGCCGCCCATCGCGGTTGTGTTTGAACGGGTTGGGTTAGCGCCGGGTTAGCGAGTGACGAGCGGCGATGCGGGTGGGACGAGCGGTTGGGTGCGGGGCGTGTCCGGGGATGCGAGCCCGCCACCACCCCGGGCTAAAGCCCGGGGCTAGAACGGCCATAAGCCCCGCCCTGGGCTCGCGGAGCTCGCCCGGCGGGGCTTCACCCTCTCGGGTCGTCTGAGGCCGGCGCGGCGGGAAGAGTTCGCGCGCACCGAATCATCTTCGGAGTTCGGGGCCGGCCCACGCGAGCGGTTGAAGCCCGGTTTTGCGAGGAACGAGCAAAGCACCCCGGGCTAAAGCCCGGGGCTGGAAATGCCATAAGCCCCGCCCTGGGCTCGCGGAGCTCGCCCGGCGGGGCTTCACCCTCTCGGGTCGTCCGGGGCCGGCGCGGCGGGGAAAGTTGGTGCGCGCCGAATCATCGTCGGAGTTCGAGGCCGGCCCACGCGAGCGGTTGAAGCCCGGTTTTGCGAGGAACGAGCAAAGACCGGGCTTATGGCCCTTCTAGCCGCGGGCTTTAGCCCGTGGTGTTGGGGCGCACCGCGACCCCGCCCCCTACCGCGACGTCTCCGACGCCTTTTCCGGCGGCGGCTCCGGCGCGACCAGCCAGGCCATGTGCTTGAGCTCAGGCTCGATCAGGCGCTCCCAGGCAAGGCGCACGGCGGCGGGAGAGCCGGGAAGCGAGAAGACGATGCGGCCGCGATACGTGCCCGCCGTGGCGCGGGAGAGCATGGCGGCGGCGCCCACCTGCTCCCAGCTGAGCATGCGGAACAGCTCGCCGAAGCCGGGGATGGGCTTCTCCAGGTGCCGCACCAGCACGTCGTAGGTGGTGTCGCGGGGGGCGATGCCGGTGCCGCCGTTGAACACGATCACCCGCGCCGCGCCGAACGCCATGGCCCGCAGCGCCGCCTCCACCTCCATCGGCTCGTCGCGGATCACGCGGTAGCCTTCGACGTGGTGCCCGGCGGCCTCCACCGCCTGGCGCAGCCAGATGCCGTTGGTGTCGGTTTCTTCCGTCCGCGAATCACTCACCGTAACCAGGGCCACGGCCACCGGCCCGCGCTCCGCCTCGGCCGCGCGGTGGTGCCGCTCGCTGCTGTCCGTCGTCATCCCATCCTCCCCTTTTCCGAGTCGGCGGCTGGAGTCGTAGATTGCCACGCTACGATCCGCATCATCCCCCAACCTACAGGAACGCACGTGGCGGAGCGAAAGCACGGGGCAAAGGCGCCGGCGACCACCAGCACCGTGTCGGGCGCTGACTGGTACGGCGAGGACATCTCCGGCCAGACGCACGAGAACGTCCTGTTCGTGGACCTGGACCTTACCGAGGTGGAGAACACGGGCGCGGTGTTCACCGAATGCACCTTCCGCGGGGCAAAGTTCAACGTCAGCACGCACCGGGACGCGGCGTTCGTCAACTGCACCTTCAACGGCTGCACGTTCTACAACACCACCTTCACGGAATGCAAGTTCCTGGGCAGCATGTTCGACCGCTGCACCTTCGACGTGATGAAGGTGGAGGGTGGCAACTGGTCGTTCGTGGGGATGCCGGGCGCGGACCTGCGCAACGCGTCGTTCCGGGGCACGCGGCTGCGCGAGGCGGACCTGACGGGCGCGCGCCTGCAGTCTGCCGTGCTGCGCGACGCGGACCTGGGCGGCGCGTGGCTGCACGGCGCGGACCTCACGGAGTGCGACCTGCGCGGCAGCGACCTGAGCGGGATCGATCCGGAGGGCACGAAGCTGCGCGGCGCCATCATCACCATCGACCAGACCATCATCATCGCCCAGGCGCTGGGCCTGGACGTCCGCGCGGAGTAGCGTACCCCATCGACCGACTCACGCACTCACGCACTCACGCACTCACGCACTCACGCACTCACGCACTCACGCACTCACGCACTTTCGCACTTTCGCACTCCCCTTAGATTGCGTCCGACGCCCTCCCACGCCGCCCATCCATGA
>DASTVC010000615.1:0-7546 GCA_035759295.1 Longimicrobium sp.
GGGTTGGTCACCCCCGGGATCGCCGATCCGGGGTGAGGCCGCTAACCCGACACGAGCAGGGGGATGTTTCGAGAGTGAGTGCCGCGAGAAACCTGGCCGCACTGCGCGCCGAGCTGGAGCACCGTTTCGGGAGCGCGATCCTGCCCGCGCCGGGATCGGATCGCGCGGTGGAGCCCTGCGGGTTTCGGGTGGGCCTGCGTGCCGTGGATCGCCTGTTGCCGCACGGGATCTCTCGCCCGGCGCTTTCGCTTTGGAGCGGCCCGGCGACGTCGGGCCGCACCGCTGCGCTACGGCTCCTGGTGACTCAGGCCGTCGCGGACGGCGCGTTCGTGGCCCTGGTCGACGCCACCCGTACCCTCGATGCCGCTGACTGGTGCGTGGGGGCTTCCGCGGGTCTCTGGGTGGCCCGCCCGCCCGACCCAGGCCACACGAGCGAGGGATCGTGGGTGGCCGAGCACCTGCTGCGGACCGGGGTGTTCGGCCTGGTCGTCCTCGACGGCGGCCCGCCACCAGCACCGGTCGATGCGCACCGACTTCGGTCGCTCGCCCGCGAGGTCGGCGCCGCGATCGTGGTTTCAACCGACGAAGGGGCGGCAGGGTGGCGTGCCGACGTGCATGTGGAGTTTCGGCGCGTGCCGGGGGCTGGGCCAGGGCTGCAGGTTGGCGGACGCTTCCGGCGGCGCGCGGTGGTGTGCATTCCGAAGAGCCACGCGCGTGCCGGGGACGGCGCCATCGAGATTGTTCATGAACCGCGGAACGTCCTGCAATCCGGTTCCGCGGCTCCGGACCGACGCCGACAACAGCGTGGGGAATGAACGCGCGGACGTGCTCCGAATTTTGTATCATTCACATCCGGAAGGTGACGCCCATTCGGCTTCAACTGCGAGCGGATAGATGCGACTTACCCCTTTCACGCGGCCAACGATTCTCGCCGCGGTAGAGCTCCTGGAGCTACATGACCAGGCGCACTTCAATCAGATGGTGCTGCGGCTTGGGTTAGAGCGGGAAATTCTGTCACAGGGATCATTGAGCGTCGCTGCGAAATGTGTCTTGCTGGGGCGGGTGGCTGTGCAGCGCCCGACCGAGGTCGTCCAGACGGTGGACGGCAGCGCAACGCTTGCGGAGGCCGTTGTCAGAGAAGCGGTGCGGCTGCTGCACCGGGAGTCCGCGGGCTCCAACCATGTCGCATTGCTGCGAGGCCTGGCGCGGGACGGCTATGTCGTCTCCTGGGGCGAATCATACGATCCGCCGACTCTACGAGCGGCCCTGCCTGGCGAGATCGATCTGCCGGCTACCGATGACGAAGTTCATCAACTGCTGAATCACTTTCGGTTCCACGTTCCCCTGGGCCACCTTGGGCAGGCGATCGAGGCGCATACGCGAGGAGACTGGGCCGCTGCCAATGCCCAGCTCCGCACCTTCCTCGAAAGCCTCTTCGACGACCTTGCCCGCGTTTACCGACCAGCCGAAGCGGCGCAGCTGGCGACCTCGGAGAATCGCCGTGCATTGCTGGCGGACGAAGGCTTCGTCTCGGTGAACAGGAACGAGTTGACGCGGGACGGAAAAGGGTTCGTCAACGGCCTGTTCAAAATGCTGCACACCGACGGCTCCCATCCGGGTCTCTCGGACGAGGACCACAGCACCTTCCGACTGCACCTTGTTCTCGTTACGGCCCGTACGTTTCTCCGTCGGCTCTACAACCAGCGATAGAGACGTCAGGGCCTCTGGGAGTTCTACCGCGACGGCGCGTATCTCATCGAGCAGGCGAGGCTCGGGCAGCAGCCCCTGCGGACGTCTACGCATCTGATCCATCACCTTGCTCCAGTAAGAAGCGGGTGGCCCGGCCGCCCCGACCACGTGGCCGCGTTGCACGCGTGCAACGCGGCACACTCTCCGATCAGCAGCGTCCGCTGCGATGCGCCGACGGGGGGCAGGCGAAGCCGGCCTGACCCCAGAGCCCGGCGCCGGCGGACCGCGCCGCGTTGGCCGCGTCCTGGATCGCCTTTGCATGCGCGACGTTCGGTCGAATGGGCAGGGGTACGGCATACCCCGCCGCGGCCAACGCCACGTGGATGAAGATCCCGTCGCGCGTGTGCAGGTACGCGAGCGTGCGGCCGTAGCGGTCGGTCGGCACGACGTCCAGGCTCACCTCCAGCCTCGCGTCGAGTGGTGCGAGGCGTTCGAGGGCTTCCGTCGCCACCGCCGCGAACGGTTCTTGATCCGTCTCGGGCGCGTCGATCCCGATCAGGCGGACGCGGCGCCCATCTTCGCACCAGAGGGTGTCGCCGTCGATCACGCTGTCGACGGCGCAGATGTCGATTGCCGTGGCGCTGGCGACTGCGGCGCTGTCGTACGCCGCGGCTGCTGGTGCGGCGTGGTAGTCCGCGAGCGCCAGTACACCGGCGAGGACGAGCGCCCGAGCAAGGCGTGAATGAAGGTGCAAGCGTTCACCGCGAGGTGTAGGGAGATTGGATCCCGGCCCCTGTGATCCGGCGCTGCACGCGACCAGGCCGCACCTGCCGGACTGGATCCCGCGGGCGCGCAGAGCTTCGCGCTGGGAGCGCGTCAGCCACGTGACGACCGGGCGGAGGCCGCCGCGCATCTGGTCACGCCGGACCACGCCGAGATATCGGCTGTCGAACGAGCCGTCCGCGTACGGCGAGTGCATCCAGTACTCCCCCGGGCCGAGCACCCAGGTGCCGAACGGTGCCACCGGGAGCTCGAGCCCGCGCGAGTCGCGGGATCGGGTGGCGCTCAGCGGCTGCGCATGCCCGTTCACGGATATGGCGGCCGCGGTGTGCACGACCGTGTCGCCGGGCCCGGCCAGGACGGGCTTCGCCAGCGTCCAGGTGTCGTGCGGGCAGGGTCCGCCGGCCGGTCCCCCGGCGTACGGCCGCCCGGTCGTCTGCAGCGCCTGATCGGCACGCATGCAGAACTGCACGATATCCCCGATGCGGGGCGCGGCGGCCGGGCCGGCGCGCCAGAGACCGATCGGCGCGCTCGGCGTGTGGAAGAAGTGGAGGCGGAGCAGCGGAAGTGCGGCGGCGAGCAGGAGCACGAGGAGCGCCGGCCAGAGGGAACGGAGCCGCTTCATCGCCGGCCTCCGGGCAGGGCCGCCTCCAGCGGCAGACGGTTCCGGGGCGCGGCGAAGCCTCCGCCGAGGACCAGCCGGGCCGGGCCCCGGGCCGGAGCTTCGGGCGCCCGCTCGAACGCCACGAGATAGCTACCGACGAGCGCGCCGCTCTCCTCCTTCTCGATCACCAGCTCGCCGCCCATTCCGCGATAGGTGAGCCCGTCGGCCGCCGGTACCAGGGCCTCGGCCCACCCGAGGCGGGTGACCTGGTCGCGGGCGGGGACGACGCCGGGCGCCTGGATGCGGTAGCGGCCGGGCCGCGGGAGCGAGTCCGGCAGGTTCGGGAGCACCAGGGTGATCGCGGTGCCGGACGGGCCCGGGGTCATGCAGGTGAGCATCGCCGCGAACCGGCCGACGGCCACGCCGGCCGCGGTGGGCGTGCGGTCCATGTAGAAGACGGCCTGGCCTTCGACCGGCGCGGTGCCGGGTTCCTCCTGCGTACAGCGGCCGAGCCCGGCGGCCGCGTCGGCCTCGCGTCGCCAAGCGTCGGGGTCGCGCGGGCCGCAGGCAGTCGCGGCCACGAGCAGGACGGCGATCGTTGCAATCCTCATCGGTCGGTCCGGGGTGCGGGTGGTGTTCAGACGGCCGGCGGCGATGCCGGGCGTCAGCGGGCGAGGCCCGGCCGGCGCGGGCGCTCGAACGGGATGTCGAGCCCCGGGCCATCCTGACGGATGGGCCGTGGAGCCGGGCCGGCCGGCGACGGTCGCGGCGCCGCGTGAGCGGCAGGAAACGCCGGCGGCTGCGGCGGCTCGGGCGGCGGCGGGTAGGACGGCGGGGGCGACCAGTCCTTCCCGTCGTGGACGTCGAGCCACACGTGCGCTGCTTCGCGGAAACGGCTCCAGGCGGGCAGTTGTTCGTGGCGGGGCTCGCGGAGCGCCGCCCACAGGCCGGGCGAGTCATGCTCGATGCGGAGCGTGCCGAAGCCTGCCGGGCCGCGTGCCAGCTCTTCGCGTACCTGGTGCGGCTGCCGGCGCATGTGGTTCCAGCGGATCCGATCGGTCGCGGGGACCGGGTCGGCGAAGCAGTGCGCCGCCGCCGCGTCGAGGAGATCGCCCGCGGCATTCCGGGCGACCAGCTGGCGGTGGGACAGGCGAGCCGTCTCGCGGTACAGCTTGCGGGCGACGCGTTCGACGCGCTTGCTCGTCCTGGCGTCGTTGCCGATCAGCGCCAGCCGACGGGCCGCGTCCTCCCGCGCGAGCGTCCACGACCGGCCGCTCCGGGGGTGGGCTACCGCCCATCCGCCCGGGGCGCGCCCGACGGTGAAGGCGGGCTCGGGGTGGAGGCCGGCATTGCCCGCCATTCCAGGGCGCGCAGGATCGCCTCCCGGCGCTGCGCCGGCGCCGCCTCGTAGGTCTGCAGGAGCTGGGTGCCCCGGCTCCACGCCTCCACGTCCGGCCGCTTCATCCCCCAGAACGGAAAGAGAATCCGCGCCGCCAGCAGGATCAGGAGCGACGTCACCGCTCCGAGCATGATCCCGTGGCGGAAGGTGCGGCGCTTCAACTCCGCCACCGACAGCGCCAGCTCGTGGCGCGCCACGCCGATGTTGCTCGCCGCTTCGCGCGTGCTGGCCGCCAGCGTCCGGCCCTGCTCCGCCACCGTCTCGCGGAGCGCTTCCGTCTGCGCTTCGACCGTCTCCTGCACCTCCTGCAGGGCCACGCCGAGCTGCTGGGTCAGTGTGGAAACCGATCGGTCGATCGTCGCCATCGCGCCCTGAATCTCCGTCGTGGCCCGCGCGCTCGTGTCCGAGAGCCGCGTCACTTCGGTCTGGATCTGGCGCGTAAGCAGGTCGACCGCGTCTCCCCACGTCTCCGTCACCTCCGCCTGCCGGAGCTGGACCTGCCGCAGCACTTCGTCCGCCCACTCCTGCGGGTTCGGGAGCGACGGCACCTGCGGCGTCCCCCGCCGGCCACGTGGCGGCGGCGGAGACGACGGCGGCCGCTCCGCCGGATCGGGCACGCTGGGAAGCGCTGCGCTCTCCCCCTGCGGCGAGGCTTTCGCGGGCTCCGGCGGAAAGGGCAGGAGCATCTCCCCCTGGTCCGCGGGATCGGCTGGCGTACCGGACATAGTCTTCTCCGAATTCCCGGGTGAAACGGTGCAGCGACGCCCCGCTGGCGACGCGGCTGATCGCGGCGTGATGGACGCCGTTGGTGACGACGAGGCCGCGGGGAGTCTGGTGCAGGGCGAGGCCGTGGCGGGCGGCCGTGGCTTCCAGCTCTTCCCAGCCGCGCGCCCTGCGCACGTCCGCGCCGATGGATTCGCGGGCGAATCGCAGAAACGAGGGTCTGGGCACGTAGACCGTGCCCGCCGCCCGCGCGCGGGCCGCCTTCTCCTTCTCGCGCAGCTCGAATCGCCGCGCCCCCACCGGCATTGCGCGCGCGTTGTCGCACCAGCGGCCGTCCGGCGTGGGCGCAAGGCGGCCGGGGGTGGTCCGGAAACCCATCTCGGCTTCGATGGCCCGAAGCGCGGCCTCGATGCGCGGCCAGTCCCGCGTCGCGTTCCACGCGTGCAACGTGACGGGATGAACCCGGTTGATCGCGAGGTGCAGGTGGGGATGGCGGCGGTCGAGGTGGCCGACGGCGACGGCCTGGTGGTCGGACAGCTCCAGCCGCGCGAGCAGGCGGTCGGCGACCGCGCGCATCCGCGCGGGGCTCGCGTCCTCCTGCGGCGCCACGGCGACGAACAGGTGATAGGCCGGGCGCTGCACCATGCGGTTGCCCTCCGCCGTGCGTTCCATCAACCGGGCTGCCGACTGGATGCTGCACGGGGGCAGGTTGTACGACGACCACCAGGCCACACGGCTCTTGTCGCGCTCGACCTTGTCGCACTCCAGGTACATGGCGAGGCGCGAGAACGTGAGCGAGTGCGCCGTGCGGGCGATCACGGTGTTACCGCCTGCTCGATCAGGGATCCGAGCGCACCGACCAGTGCGGCCGGATCGGCAAAGCGGCGCCGTGCGCGGCGCACGACGGTGCCGACCTCCGAGGCCGCGTCGAAGTGCGATTCGAGGTGGGGGAGCAGCGCGTGCGCGAACTCCACGAACTGCGCGAGCTCGTCCAGCGTCTGCCCGCTTTCCTCGCCGAGGCGGCGAAGTGCGCGCGACGGACGTACGCGCCCGAGCGCGCGGTCGCGGGCGTAATCGTTCGGCTTGAGTCCCAGCTCCGCGGCGCGTGCCACCAGCCGGTCGAATTGCGAGGGCTTGACCCGGAAGACGATCCGCTCGCTGAACCGCCGTTCGGACGGGACTTTCTTTCTGCCGGGGCGCTTCGCGGGGGACGGCTTCGACATCGTGGCGAACGGGAGTGGAACGGCGGGATTGCCGGGCAATTCTACCCCGCACCTGCCCCCCGGGGACTGGCGCGCGGAAGCATTTGAGGTGTGGCGCGGAGGGCGGAGGGAGAGCGTTGGAGCCGTGGCGCGCAGGGGGTACGTGGGGAGTGGGCGCGGCGGCAGGTCGGGAGGGAGAGGATTTCGCGTGCCGAGATTTCTTACCTTAGGGAGTGCGACACTGGGTCACGTTGTCCTGAGACAGGCGAAGGCCATTGTTCGTGCCGCGTTTCCTTACCATAGCCGCGTCGATCTGCGGTCAGGTACCCGCGGGGTGTGAAGATTTCGTGGCACATGATTCCTTACCTTAGGCGCGTAATCGCGGTGCACCGCCGCTTCCGGCCTGTGGTGCAGCGCTGCCGCTTCGTCACCCCCCTCGGTACTGCGACCGTGGGGGCGCCAAGGCGGCCGTGATTCGCGTGCCGCGAGATGCGGGGTTTCGTGTGCCTTCGATCTCTCCGTTCCTCCGCCCCCCGGGTTTCGCCTTTCAGATATTTTCTGCGCAGCGTTCGCGGCAGCTCGTGCAGCAGTTGCATTCGATCTCTTCGCCCTCGATCTCCAGATCGTACGGGCAGGGCGCGTACTCGTACGGGTCAGCACTGCACGTGCACTGCGGACTCAACGGTGCGGTATCGCCGTCCCCTACCGGGAGTATGCAGTCACAACCGGGGGAGTGGTCGAAGCGGCGTATTCCGCGGCACCACACCACTTCATCGCGATTCCTCCCAGCGGGGCTGAACCCCACTTGATCGTGCTCACCCTCCGCGGTTCTTCCGATGGCTTCCGTGTCGCCTCGAACCGTTTTCCAAGGCATTGTGCTGGTCCGCACGCGGCGACGGGTCGCCGCCTCGATGGCGGAGAAGGCGATGCCGAACTCTGAGGCTTCGGCTCGTGCGCTGTGAACCTCGACCGGAGGGCCGGGCTCTGCATCGTTCTCGAATGCGAGTGGAACATCATCGTCCAGCAGGCCTCTGACGGTGTAGTGCGGATCCCAGTCGCCTTCGGGGAACGCGTAGAACGTCACGTCCGCCGCGGCGGCTTCCGCGGCCGCTGGCGTTCCATCCAGGGCCGCGGCGTAGCGCTCGAAAG
>DASTVC010000616.1:0-5195 GCA_035759295.1 Longimicrobium sp.
TGTTTATATGCATGGGAACTGAGGAAACGGGCACCCCTCCCCCGAAGTTGGGGGAGGGGTCGGACGCCGTCGCGAGGAACGAGCGAAAGGCCGTCCGGGGGAGAGGGTCCCCGCGGGTCGCGCCACCCCCGCCCCCGCGACGTCACCTTGTCACCCGTTCACCCGTTCACCCGTTCACCTCCACCGGGGAAGCGGCGGACGACGCAACACGTTATCTTCAACAGCCGGCCAGGGGACTCGCCCCGGGCCGGCTTTTCTCGCGATCGGACGCTGGTGGCGGAAGCAGAGAAGCGGCGGCACGCGCCGCGGCACCGGGTGGAGTACGCGCTGGCCCGCACGCTGGAAGGCGCCGTGGCCTCGCTCCCCGAGGGGATGGCCGACGCCTTCGGCCGCAGGCTGGGCGCGGCGGTCTATCGGATGGGCATCCGCCGGTCGACGGTGGAGGCCAACCTGCGCCTCGCATTTCCCGAAGCGACGGACGAGTGGCGCCACGACATCGCCCGGCGCGCGTACGAGCACCTGGGACGCGAGGCCGTGGCCATGCTGCGGCTGGCCAAGCTGGACCCGCAGGCCGTCATCGACCGAACCATCACCAAGGGGTGGGACGAGATGGAGGGCGCGCTGGCGGAGGGGAAGGGGTGCATCCTCGCCACCGGCCACTACGGCAACTGGGAGATCGCGGCGGCCACCGTCGCCTCGCGCGGCGTCCCCATCTCCGCCATCGTCCGGCGCCAGGGAAACCTGCTGGTGGACCAGCGGCTGGACGAAACCCGCCGCCGCCTGGGTGTGGAGACCATCTCCCAGCGCGACGCGCCCCGCGCCGTTCCGCGCGCGCTGCGCAAGAACGGCGTCGTGGGGATCGTCGCCGACCAGGACGCGCGCAAGGCGGGGGTCTTCGTACCCTTCTTCGGCGTTCCGGCGTCGACGCACCGCGGGCCGGCGCTGTTCGCCATCCGCTTCGGGGCGCCGGTGTTCGCCTGCGTGGCGCGGCGCCTGCCGGGGCCGGGGGTGCGCTACGAGGTGGAGGGAACGCGTGTTGACGTGCCGCGCACGGGCGACCTGGAGGCCGACGTGGCCGCGCTGACGGCGGAGCTGGCGGCGCGGCTGGAAGCCTCCATCCGCCAGGCGCCGGAGCAGTACTTCTGGTTCCACCGGCGCTGGAAGAGCAAGCCCAGAGGGGAACCGGACGCGGCGACATCGGGTATCCCCCAGGCTGGCGGTGCGGGGGAGGACGACGCGGAAGAGGACGGTTCGTGATCTACATCTGCATCCCGGCGCTGAACGAGGCGCCTACGGTTGGAGTCCTGCTCTGGCGGATTCGCCAGGTGATGACGGAGTTCCGCCGCGACTTTCACCTGATCGTGCTGGACGACGGCTCCTCGGACGCAACTTCCGAGGTGCTGGCGCCGTACGCCCGTGTGCTGCCGCTCACCCTCCTCCGCAACGACCAGCCGCAGGGGTATGCCGCTGCGCTGGAGCGGGTGCTGCGCGAGGCCGTGGCCCGCTCCACCCATCCCAAGCGCGACACCGTCGTCGTGATGCAGGCCGACTTTACCGAGCCGCCGGACGAGATTCCCGCGCTGGTAAAGAAGCTGGAAGGCGGCGCGGACGTGGTTGGATCGACCATGGCGACGGTGCAGGGCGAGGTGACGCGCGGAATGCGCTGGTCGCGCCGGGGACTGCCCTGGCTGCTAGCCCGCACCGCGCTCCCCGCCGAGGTGGGCGATCCCTTCCTTGGATTCCGCGCCTACCGCGTGCAGGTGATCAAGCGGGCGATGGCGGACCGCGAGGGTGCGCCGCTGCTCACGCGCCAGGGATGGGCCGCCAACGCCGAGCTGCTGCTGCGCGTGGCGCCGCACGCCCGGCGCGCGGACCAGGCGGCCGTGGAGATCCGCTATACGCGGCGCGACCGTGAGACGCGCTTCGACGCGTGGGCGGCGCTGCGGGAGACGTGGGAGCTGGCCAAGCGGGCGCCACGGCGTGGCAAGGCGCTGGCGAAGGCGCCGGACGTCCCGCCCCCGGCGCAGGCGCCCGAGCCCGCCGCGGAGCCGTCCGACGACGGACGCCCGCCGCGCAGAAGACGAAAGCGAGGAAATCGTGAAGGAAATATCCAGGATCGTACGGGGGGCCCGGACGGCGCTGGCGATTAGCGCGGCTGCGCTGGTCGCGGGGGCGGCACAGGCGGAGGCTCCGGCGCGGGTCTCCGCCAATTCAACGGCGGAGTTTTCGGCGCAGCGCCTGCCGTTTCGCGCGGGCGAGTCGGCCACCTACCAGGTGCGCCTGGCGGGGCTGCCGATCGGGCGGGGAAGCTTGGCCGTGACCGGGCTGCAGACGGTGCGCGGACAGCAGGTGTTCCACACGGTGATGACGCTGCAGGGCGGCAACGCGCTGGTGCGCGTGAACGACCGGTTCGAGTCGTGGATCGACGCGGACGGGCTGTTCTCGCGGCGCTTTCACCAGAACCAGCACGAGGCGCGCTTTCGCCGCAACCGCACGTACGACTTCTTTCCGGAGGAGCGCACGTTCCGGCGTGAGAACGGGCAGACCGGCACGCTGCCCACCAATCAGCCGCTGGACGACCTGTCGTTCATCTATTACGCGCGCACGCTGCCGCTTGACCCGGGCGCCACCTATACGCTGCCGCGCTACTACAAGGCCGACGGCAACCCGGTGGTGCTCCAGGTGCTGCGGCGGGAAACCATCGAGGTTCCCGCGGGCCGGTTTCGAACCATCGTGGTGCGGCCGGTGATCCGCACCGACGGCATGTTCAGCGAGGGCGGGCGCGCGGAAGTCTTCTTTTCCGACGACGAGCACCGCATCCCCGTCCTCATCCGCACGCGAGGGATTCCGCGCATCGGGTCGCTCACCATGCAGCTGCGCACCTTTCGCCCGGGCACCTGACGCCCGGCCGGCGGGTATGGAAGATACGGAGGGCGCGGAACCACGTTTCCGCGCCCTCGTCGTTTCTGCGTCACGGCGCACGCCATCGGGACGTCCTCCCTCGTGAGATCCTGGCGGAGGCTGGTGTCCGCCGGGCGAAATCCATCGAAATCGAGGCAGGGGTGATGGGACTGATGAAGATGCGCGCGGGCAGGCTCGCGCTGGCGGTTGCGGCGGTGGTGATGACGGCGGGCGCGGCACGGGCGCAGCGGCTGCCGTTCGCGCCGGGGGAGCACGCGGTCTACCAGGTGCGGCTGGGCTCCGTGCCCGTGGGCACGGGCACGCTCTCCGTCACCGGCCGCGAAGTGGTGCAGGGGGAGCAGACGTATCACACGGTGATGACGTTGTCGGGACGCGCCCTGCTCTACACGCTGAACGACCGCTACGAGTCGTGGCTGGATACCGACGGTCTGTTCTCGCGCCGGTTTCACCAGGACCTGCACGAAGGCAGCTACCGCCGCAACCGCACGTATCACTTCAACCCGGAGCAGCGCACCTTCCGGCGCGAGAACGACGAGACGGGCACGCTGCCCACCAGCGAGCCGCTGGATGACCTCTCCTTTCTGTACTTCGCCCGCACGCTGCCGCTGGAGGTGGGCCGCACCTACCGCCTGGAGCGCTACTTCAAGCCGGATGGCAACCCGGTGGTCATCCAGGTGCTGCGGCGGGAGACCATCGAGGTTCCCGCGGGCCGCTTTCGCACCATCGTGGTGCGGCCCATCGTCCGCACGGACGGCATCTTCAGCGAGGAGGGCCTCGCGGAGGTGTGGTTCTCGGATGACCAGCACCGCATCCCGGTGATGATCCGCACCGAGGCCAAACGCCTTCCCGGCTCCATCAACCTGCGCCTGCGCTCCTTCCGCCCGGGCACCGGCAACTGAAGGTCTCACGCGTTTTCGTATCGTCCTGCCTCTAAAGATTTGGTCTCACGCAGAGTTAGCAGAGTCAGCAGAGTTGTTTCGAGGTATCTCCCCGAAACGAGCGCGAGGGAACGGCACGACAAAACTCTGCTGACTCTGCTAACTCTGCGTGAGGATTTCTGTTTTCGGGAATGCGAAGCGTAGCCGGTGTGGCGCGCGGGAGGGGGAACGCGCATCTTCGGGGTTGTAGATCTGGAACCTACACTCCGGGGCAGCGTGCGGATGGAAGACGGCATCGACAACCAGAGCGGGTCCGCCGCGGGGACGCCCCCCGAGGCGGACCTTTCGCGTGTGCGCACCGTGCCGGTGGCCGGGCGGCCCAACAAGGTGCTGGCCGAGCACTTCGCCGCGCCGCCGCCCATGGATGCGGGCGGGCGGACGTTCGGCGCCTTCATCCGCTCGCTGCCGCAGGTGCTGCAGGCGGAGAGCTTTCTGGCGGTGGTGGATGCCATCGCCTCCGCCGTGGAGCGCCGGCGGACGGTGCTGTGGATGCTGGGCGGCCACGTGGTGAAGACGGGCCTCGCGCCGGTGCTGATCGACCTGATCCGGCGCGGCGCCATCACGCACCTGGCCTCCAACGGCTCCGCGGGGGTGCACGACTACGAGATGGCTCGCTGGGGCGGCACCAGCGAGGACGTGGAAGCCGGGCTGGCGGACGGCTCGTTCGGGATGGCGGACGAGACGGGGCGCGACATGAACGGCGCCTTCACTCGCGGGATGCGCGAGGGGTGGGGGATGGGGGAAGCGCTGGCCCGCGACCTGGATGCGCGCGATGATCTCGCGTATCCCGAACTCTCGCTCCTCCTCCAGTCGTACCGCTTGGGCGTGCAGTACACGCTGCACCCGGCGCTGGGCGCGGAGATCATCCACCAGCACCCCGCGGCCGACGGCGCCGCCATCGGCGACACGGGCCACCGCGACTTCCGCCGCCTCTCCGCCGCGCTGGCCGGGCTGGACGACGGCGGCGTGGTGGTGAACGTGGGAAGCGCGGTGGTGATGCCAGAGGTGTTTCTCAAGGCGCTGACCGTCGCGCGCAACCTGCACGGCGGCGCGCCGCGCGGCTTTACGGCGTGCGACCTGGACATGAACCGCCACTACCGCCCGCGCGTGAACGTGGTGGAGCGCCCCACGCGCTCCGGCGGCGGCCGCGGCTTCTCCATCACGGGCCACCACGAGATCATGGTGCCGCTGCTCGCGTGGGCCATCGCGGAACGTCTCGGCGCTCCGTCCGGCGCGGAGTGATCGCAGGCACGCAACAACAAAAAGCGTGGGGTACAGAGGAACAGAGAACAGCCAGAGGAACAGAGGGAAACCGATCTTCCTCTGTTCCTCTGG
>DASTVC010000617.1:0-10435 GCA_035759295.1 Longimicrobium sp.
TCGGTCCGTGAGCCGCCTCACCCCGCCGGGCCGGTGCGTCCCCGCAGGACGCGGAGGCGCCGGGAGAACATCTCCTCCCAGCGCTTCTGAATCCGTGCAGGTTGCGCGTACCCTGCCGCCCTCCGACGCCTACGGCACGTATGGCAGCACGAACGGCGTGGTGCGCCAGGGCGTGTAGTTCAGATCTCCCGCTGCGCCGTCCCCGTTCGTGCCGTTGGGGCCGGCCGCGTCGCCCCACCACACGTTCGTGACGTCGGCGGTCGTCCCGAACATGTTGTCGATGCCCGGGCCGGCGTTGTTCACCAGGTTGCAGTCGTGCACGGTGGTCTCGTAGAACATCTGGATGCCGGCCCACCCGGCGTCGCGCACCTCGCACGAAACCACCTGAACGTCGGTGTCCCACAGCAGTAGTCCGGTCCCGGCCGACGCCCGGATGAGGGTGCTCTCGATCCGGGTGTCGTACGCCAGGCTGACCGCCCAGCCCCCGGCAAGGGTGGTGTCGACCCGCGTGCGGCTGATGCTCGCTCCCCCGCCCCACATCTGGACCGCGTTCCCCACCTGCCGGAACACCGCGCTGTCGATGACCAGCGGCGTGAACGCCGCATAAACGGCTGTGTGGCTAGCATCTACGTGCTCGATTCGCACGTTGGTCAGGTAGCTGCTGTCCCCGAAAACGATTTCCATCCCGCTCCAGCCCAGCGCCGGATCGTCCGCCGTGAACAGCACCGGGGCCGCCGGCGTGCCGCGGGCCTGCAGGAGAGCCCACCGCAGCTCGATCCCCGTGCCGGCATCGAACGAGAGGCGAGCCCCCGGCTGCGCGAGCACCTCCCCACCAGACTCCACGTATACCGGCGCGCGTACGTGCCAGGGAAGCACGGCGCGCGCGATGACCCGCTCCGTCAGCGTGTCGCCGGTCATGTACAGGGTGTCGCGGGCGTTGCCCAGCAGGCTGTCCTGGTCGGTAAGGTTGGGGTAGATGACGGCGAACGCGCCCGCCGAAAGCTCCGCCCCGTGCACGGCGCCGCCCGTCACGCGCACCGGCGCGGCACCCTGTACGGCGCTTCGCGAGGGCACCTGCAGCCCCACGCCGCCGCTTCCAATGATGCGCCCGCCCAGCAGGTACACGCCCACCGTACCCTCCACCCGCACCCCCACGCCGGCCGCGCCCCGCAGGTCGACGCGCTGCCAGATGACGCTGTCGCCAATGGCCACGGCGGGACGCGTGCCGTCGGTGGTCGTGTCCACCCGCGAGCGCGAGACCCTTGAGAACGGCGCCAGCAGCCGCAGTGCCTGCCCGGTCTGGCGCACCACCGCGCTGTCGATGAGCACCGGGTGCTGGTCCAGGCTGGTCACCGCGGTCGATCCCGACGCCACGTGCTCCATCACCACGTTGGTCAGGTAGCTGTTCCACACCGGCGGATTGTCGCGCAGCTCCACGCCGCTCCACCCGTTCGCGGGGTCGTAGGCCGTCATCAGGATCGTGGCCGTGTTGGAACCGCGCGCGTGCACCCGGCCGCCATTCCTGGCGCGGATGCCGGTGCCTCCCTGAAAGCAGATGACCGCGCCGGGATAGATGACCAGCTGGCCGCCCGCGTCCACTACCACCGTCTGCGATACCTGGTGCGGGTTGCCGCCCGCGCCCCAGGCCACGGCTGTGGTGATGCTGTCGCCCGCGTGGGCGGTTCCTCCCCCACCCGCACACGCCGGCGTCACGGTCATCGACACGCCGCCCGGCCGCGCCAGCCGTTCGCCGGGCTCCGTGGGTGCGCGGTCGCACGCCGCCACCGCCGCGGCCAGCACCAGCGCCGCCCATCCCCCGAGAAAGAATCTCCGACTGCCGCCGTCCGCCTGGTTCCAATGCCGCATGAGAGCCTCCTTTGCGCATGAACGCGTGAGGGGACCGGCCCGGGATGGCATTCCGGGGCGAGCCCGCGCACGTGCAAAGGCGTGGAACAGGCGCGTAGAAGGGAATGCCTTTTCCACGAAGGTCGTTTTCGCGCGCAATGTCAAAGCATTTGGGACGAATGGAAGCGCGCACGCCGGACGGCGTTTACGGCGGGAGAGGAGTAAGCCACAGGGGACGCCTGCATCCATGCGACCGATTCTCCCGGTAATGTCCAAGGTCTGTAACATCTTGCACGCGCACGCTTTCTGCGCTTGCGAGGCTCAAAACGGCTTTCCGTCCACCCATCCGCGACCGGGACACCACCCCCATGGGCATCTCGCTGCGCCCCGAGCACCTGAAGCGCTACCGCGACCTGGCGCGCCTGCTGATGCGCTACGGGCGCAGCGACCTGGTAAAGTCCGCGGGGCTGGAAGGCGCGCTGGAAGAAGGCGCCGAGCCGCTCGAAGGCCAGCCGGCCGAGGCCGAGCAGCTCACCGCCGACCTGGAGGCGATGGGGCCCACCTTCATCAAGCTGGGCCAGCTCCTTTCCACGCGCCCCGACCTCATCCCCCGCACCTACGCCGACGCGCTGGCCCGCCTGCAGGACCGCGTGGAGCCGTTCGACGGCGAAGAGGCGGAGCGCATCGTCTCCGAAGAGCTGGGCGTGCGGGTGAGCAAGGCGTTCGAATCGTTCGACCGCACGCCGATCGCCGCGGCGTCGCTGGGGCAGGTGCACCGGGCGGTGCTGCGCGGCGGGCGGCCAGTGGCGGTCAAGGTGCAGCGCCCCGGCATCCGCGAGCAGATCGTCAAGGACCTCGACGCGCTGGGCGAGGTGGTCGACTTCATGGACCGCCACACGAAGCAGGGGCGAAAGTACGAGCCCGCGCGCGTGCTGGAGGAGTTTCGCCGCACCCTGCTCTCGGAGCTGGACTACGCGCGCGAGGCCCGCAACATGGCCACGCTCGACGCCAACCTGGCCGAGTTCGAGCGCATCATCGTCCCCCGCCCCGTGGACGACTACAGCACCGGCCGCGTGCTGACGATGGAGTTCATTCGCGGGCGGAACATCAGCAAGCTCAGCCCGCTGGCGCGGATGGAGATGGACGGGCGCGAGCTGGCCGAGGACCTGTTCCGCGCCTACCTCAAGCAGATCCTGGTGGACGGCTTCTTTCACGCCGATCCGCACCCCGGCAACGTCTTTCTGACGGACGACGGGCGGCTGGCGCTGCTGGACGTGGGGATGGTGGGCACGCTGAGCCCCGACCTGCAGAAGCACCTGCTGCGGATGGTGCTGGCCATCAGCGACGGCCGCGGCGAGGAGGCCGCCGAGGCCACCATCGCCTCGGGCGAGGAACGCGACCACTTCGACGAGGCAAAGTTCACGGCGGACGTAAAGGCGCTGGTGAGCGACTTTGCCACGGCCAGCAACGCGCAGGACATCCAGGTGGGGCGGGTGATGCTGGACGTGACCCGCAGCGCCGCCGAGAACGGCATCCGCCTGCCGGTGGAGATGACGATGCTGGGGCGCGCGCTGCTGGCGCTGGACCAGGTGGGGCGTACGCTGGACCCGGAGTTCGACCCCAACGCCGCCATCCGCCGCAACGCGTCTGACCTCATGCGGCGGCAGATGCTGAAGAACGCCTCGCCCAGCCGCATGTTCTCCAACCTGCTGGAGATGAACGAGCTGGTGCAGAAGCTTCCCGGCCGCATCAACCGCGCGCTCGAAGCGGTGGCCGAAGAGGGGCTTGAGGTGCGGGTGCGGGTGGTGGAGGACGCGTGGTTGCTGGACGGGATGCAGAAGATGTCCAACCGCATCTCCATGGGCATCGTGCTGGCCGCGCTCATCATCGGCGCGGCGATGATGATGCGCATCTCCACGCGCTTTACGCTCTTCGGCTACCCCGGCGTGGCGATGATCTTCTTTCTCCTCGCCGCCGCGCTGGGGCTGATGCTGGTGATGGACATCCTGCTCCACGACATCCGCCAGCGCGACCAGCCGGGGAAGAAGTAGGGGGAGGATTCGGGGGGATTCGGGAGATTGAGACAGGCATCGAACGGCGTCCGCGAGGTGCCCCTCCCCCGGCCCCTCCCCGTTCGTTCCTCACGGAGAGGGGAGTCGTGGCCGTCAGGGTCGGGGCGCCATCGAAAGGCATCCAACTGGCGCCCGACGGAGCCCCCTCTCCCCCGGCCCCTCTTCCCCGCTGCGCGGGAGAAAGGGGAGAATTCGATCGTGTTTCCGCAGGCTCTATTCGCGCAGGCCTTCCCGAAGCACTCTGTACAGTCGGCTCGCGTCACCTCTCTCCCGCGCTGTTTGCGGGGGAGAGGCCGGGAGAGGGGGCAGCCCGCGGACGCAGCTCGAATCCTTTCGAAACTCCCGATTCCTTGCCGCACACCCAACCTCCCCCGGCAGTTTCGGGGGAGGTGGGCCGGTGGTGCCGGTCCGGAGGCCTGCTCGGAGCCTGCAGAAACGCCCTGGACGTTCCCCTCGCGCCACCCGCCTCACGTCCCCCAACGCAAAACGCCGCCCGAATCGGGGCGGCGTCTCGTCATCCATCATCCAGCGGCGGTGAAGCTACTCCGGCTGGTTGGGGTTGTTGCCGCGGCCCTTGCCACGGCCGGGGCGATCGGTAGGGCCGGGAACGGCGGCGGGCGGGCCGCCCTGGCCCCGCCCTCGCGCATTCCCCTGGCCCTGGTTGCCGCGGCCGGGCGGCGGCCCGTTGCCCCGCGATCGTTCCGAGGCGGCCTCGCCGGGAAGGCGGCGCAGCGCTTCGGAGCCGCCGCGCAGGGCGCTGCTCACGCGGGCCAGCGCCCGCTCGGAGCTTTCGCCCTGGCTCACCAGCTCCGTCAGCACCGCGATGGCCACGGCGCGGCGGTCGGCGGGCGCGGCGGCGGCAAGGCGGCCCAGCACGGCCGGGTCCACCCCCGCCTCGATGGCGTCGGCGCCCACGGACAGGTCGCCCTGGGTCACCGGCGCGCCGCGGGGGGCGCCGGCCATGGCCTCGCGGGCACGGCCGAGCGACGCCAGCCGGCGCTCCACCGCCACGGCGATGCGGTCCAGGGGCACACCCTTGGCGCGCCCCTCGGCCACCTTGCTGTCCAGCAGCGCGACCGGAATGCCGGCGGATTCCGCCCGCCGGCGCGCCGCGTCGATCCGCTGCTGCGGGTCCTGCGCGTGCGCCGCGGCGGGGAACGCCGCCAGCGCCAGCCACAGGGCCACGAAAATCCGTGCGATCATGTATCTCGTTGTGTAGCCTGCATTCACTGCTTCCGGGCCTTTGACGAGACTTGCCCCCGCCGCGTCACTCATGGCACCACCAGCACGGCGGATTTGCCTCCGAACCCGTCATCCACCGACGGCACGCCCGCCGGGACGATCGTGCTGCCGTCGGCCAGCTTGAACGCGTAATGGTGCGCGCCGGGCTGCACCCGCACCCGCGCCACCCACTCCCGCCCCTCCGGCGACATGGCCACCGGCTGCCACCCGCTGAAGTCGCCCATCACCATCGGCGGCCGCGCGTGATCGGCGAGGGGGAGGCGAAAGACGGCCCAGCCGTTGGCCACGTCGGGGAGCCGGACGGCGGGGAGCGCCCGCCCTGCCTCGCGCCCCAGCGTGCGGCGCAGGGACAGGCCCCAGGTGCGGCGCGGGGCGTTCCAGTACAGCGGCTCGAACGGTTCCTGCCGCATGCTGGCCTGCACGTCCGTGCGCTTCAGCACCCGCACCCGCACGCCCACGCCGTACGCGGTCGTTGGATCGGGCCGGTCCTCGTCCAGCCAGGCGCCCGCGTACGCCCACGCCGCGCCCCAGGGCCGGCGCACCTCCGCGGTGCCGCCGGCGTACGGCCAGTCGCCGCCCTCGCCGCGCACCAGCCGCGCGTCTCCGCCGACCGTGATCCCCTCGGCTACGGCAAAAGCCAGGCGCGCGGCGGAGTCGTGAAAGCCGCGGGACTGGCTGCTGTCGCCCAGCGCGTCGTACGCGCCCGCGAAGCCGGAGCTCAGCTCGGCGGAAAGGGGGCCGCGGCGCCAGGCCAGGGTGGGGAGCAGCTCCAGCGTGCCGCCAGATCCAGACGGATTGGGACCGGCGGCGCCGTACGCGTAGCCGTGCCCGGACGTGGAAAGGCCCAGCTGAAGGTCGCCGCGCCGCAGGCCGATCCATCCGCCCACGCCGCCCGCGCCCCAGCCGGGCCCGTCCCCCTCGAGGGGGGCGCCGCCGGACAGGTATCCCCATCCCCCGTCTTCGCTTTCGGACCCCACGCCCAGCGAGGCGCTGGTGGTGCTTACCCGCGCGGCCACGGGGTCGTGCAGGGCGCGGCCGGCGGAGGCCTCCACCGTCCACTGCGCCGGGGCGGCGGCCGGCGCGAGGAGCGCGCAGGCCGCGAGGAACGCGCCGCGCAGGATCACGCGGATGCGCCCAGCGGGGGGAGCGAGATGCGGCTGTTGGTGCCGCCAAAGCTGTCGTCCACCTGCTGCGGCGCGTTGGGGTCCGGAATCCACCGCTCACCGTCGACCACGAAGACGTAGTCGTGCACGCCGGGCTTCAGCGGCACCAGCGCGGTCCACACGCCCGGCTCCTTCTGCTGCAGCTGCAGGGTGGGCTGCCAGCCGGTGAACGTCCCCGCCAGCGCCACCTGCCGCGCCTGCGCGCTCTCCAGCCGGAACTGCACGTAGACCACGGGCGCCGCCGTCTTCGGCCCCGGCGCGGCGACGGCGACTGGCGCGGCGTCCTGCCGGTCCAGCGTGGGGACGACGATGGCAGCCACGGCGGCGAACGCGGCGCCGGCAAAGGCGTACGCGGGGCGGAAGGTCAGGCGGACCGGCCGCGGGTTCCACAGCCAGCCGGCGGCCCTGCGCCACGCGGGGACGGCGGGCGCCCGCGCGGGGAGCGCGGCCATCACGCGCGCGGCCAGGTCGGGCGCGGGGACGGCGCGCAGGTGCGCGGCGGCGGCGTCCAGGGTGCGGGCAAAAGCGTCCGCGGCGGCGCGCTCGTCGGGGGAGAGCGGGACGCCGGCGTCGCCGTCCAGGTGCTGGTGGATGCGGTCGTTCATCATCGAAAGTCCTTCCCTGCGTAACTGCTCCGCGAGTGCGGTGCAGAAACCCTGACGAGCGACGGGTGCCCCGCGTCACACGCGCGTACGCGAGCGGGATGCTCTGTACCGCGGCGGCGCGCGAAGGTTCGGGCACCGGGCACCCCCCTTGCGAACGACGGCGCCGGGCGAGAACGTGCCGCGCCCTTCATCCCCCAACATGCCGACCGGATGCCTGCGACGAAAGCCCTGGACCACGTGGACGCGCTCGCCGAACGCCTGGGCGCCGGACGCCTGGAGCGCGATGCCCCGCTGGCGCCGCACACCACCTTCAAGATCGGCGGGCCGGCGGACCTGATGTACCGCGCGCTCACCCAGGACGAGCTGGCGGCCGCGGTGCTGGTGGCGCGGGAGATGGAGATCCCGTTCTTCCTCCTGGGCCTGGGCGCCAACATCCTGGTGGGCGACGGCGGCTTCCGCGGGCTGGTGATCAAGAACGACGTCGACACCATCGAGTGGCTGGACGACACGCGCGTCCGCGCCGGGTCTGGCGTAAAGATCTACCACGACCTGATCCAGATGACGGTGGCGCGCGGGCTGGGCGGGCTGCAGCACTACGTGGGCATCCCCAGCACGGTGGGCGGCGCGGTGTGGCAGAACCTGCACTTCCTCAGCCCGCCGCCGGAGCGCGAGCGGACGATGTTCATCGAGGAGGTGGTGGAAGGCGCCACGCTGCTGATGGAGGAGGGCGACGTGCGTGAGGTGGACAACGCGTACTTCAACTTCGGATACGACTACAGCACGCTGCACGACCGCAAGGACGTGGTGCTGGACGTGACGTTCAAGCTGGACCCCACGCCGCGCGAGGAGATGCGGGATACCATCCGCGAGAACCTGCAGTGGCGCGACGACCGGCACCCGGACCTGTGGCTGTACCCCAGCGCCGGCAGCATCTTCCAGAAGATCGAGGGCGTGGGCGCCGGCCGCCTGATCGACCAGTGCGGGCTGAAGGGCCACGTCCTGGGCAGCGCGCAGATCTTCCACAAGCACGCCAACATCATCGTCAACCTGGGCGGCGCCACGTCGAAGGACGTACGGGGGTTGATCGACTTGGCGCAGACGACGGTTCAGCGGGAATTGGGGTATGAGCTGAAGACGGAGATCGGGATGATCGGAGAGTTCTGACGGAGGCACATCTCTGGGTCGACGACGGCACCCGTGCCACGCCGACGGCACCACGGGCTAAAGCCCGCGGCTAGAAATGCCATAAGCCCCGTCCCGGCTCGCTACGCTCGCCGAACGGGGCTTCACCTGCTCGCGACGTCTGGGTCCCCTCCGCCTCGCACAGGATTGTCAGGTCGAAATACGCGCGGCACCACGGGCTAAAGCCCGCGGCTAGAAATGCCATAAGCCCCGTCTCGGCTCGCTACGCTCGCCGAACGGGGCTTCACCTGCTCGGGACGTCTGGGTCCCCTCCGCCTCGCACAGGATTGTCATTTCGAAGGAGCGCTGCACAGAACCGTCCGTCGCTTCAGAGACAGCGCGCGACTGAGAAATCTAGCGTCGGCATGCTCGTGGTCCGAGGCCGGGCGACGAACCGGCGGCTACAGTCCACGCAGGTGGACTTTGCGCTTTTCCAGCGGCGAATTCATTCGCTCCCGCGGGCGGACGGCACGTCACCGGATTAGATCGTCGACGGCCATCATTCGCTCTCGCGGGCGAATGACAATCCGGCGTTTCAACGACAGCGCCGCGACGGACTCTCGTCCGCCGCGGCGCTCGCCACACGCGCAAACGCGTACGCTCAGGCGCCGGCCTTGGCCACGTTGGCGGCCGCGGGGCCCTTGGGGCCATCCACCTGGTCGAACTCCACCTCGTCACCCTCGATCAGGGTGCGAAAGCCGCTTCCCTGGATGGCCGAGTAGTGGACGAAGCAGTCGCTGCTGCCGTCCTTGGGCGTGATGAACCCGAACCCCTTGGCGTCGTTGAACCACTTGACGGTACCTACGTTGCGCGGCATGGCAGTGCTCCCAGAACTGGTTGTTCTCCGGGCAGGGCGTCGTCCGCCCGGCAAGGCTGCGTGGGTTGATGCGCCCCCCACGCGGGGCATTCGGCCGCCCACCATCAGGCGGCCGTTGCTTACGCGACCGATGAGTGGCGTGTCGGGGTCAGGAGCAGCCGGGGAGTGACGAAGTGGACCACCGGAAAACCTGAGGAACGTGCCGCGGTCGAGGATCTGGAATCGGGAGGGTGTTTCCGAATTGAGACACAACGTAATCACACACGCCTAATCCGTCAAGAATTCTGTTTATGCTAAAAACCCCGCATTCCATCTATGGGTTCAAGCACTCTCCTCACTCGTTGCAACGCGCATGTGGATGATCGCGGCGCCCAGGCGGCCTTCACCCGCACCGACTACGCCGTCGCGTCGGCGGATAGCGCGCCTCAGCGGTAGCGTTCGGCCAGGCGGGCGGGGTCGGCGCCCAGGGCGTATTCCGCGCGCAGGCGCCACATCAGCAGGATGGTGCGCAGCACGCCGCGATCCTCCCAGCGGCGGCTGGAGGTAAGGACGGGCCCGCGCAGGCACAGCGGCCGCCCCAGGCGGCGGAGGGCGGTGGAGAGCGCAACGTCTTCCATCAGCGGGATTTGCGGAAAGCCGCCCGCGCGCCGGAACCACTCGGCGCGGACGAAGATGGCCTGGTCGCCCGTGGCGATGCCGGTGGCGCGCGAGCGCAGGTTCATCATCCGCTCCACCATCCGCAGCGCGGCCCGCCGCCCGCTCAGCCGCACGTCGAAGCGCCCCCAGCCGCGCCCGCTCCGCATCAACCCATCCAGCACCAGCCGGTCGGCGTCCGACGGCAGCAGCGTGTCCGCGTGGAGAAAGAGGAGCACGTCGCCCGTCGCGGCCTCGGCCCCGGCGTTCTGCTGGCGCGCGCGGCCGGGCGGCGACGCGAGCACCCGGTCCGCGAGGGGGCGCGCGATCTCCATCGTCGCGTCCGCGCTGCCGCCATCCACCACCATCACCTCGTGCCCGCGCGCGCGGAGCGGCTGCAGCGGCCGCAGCGCATCCGCGATCCCCACCGCCTCGTTCAGCGCGGGGATGATGATGGAGATGCGGGTGAGGGTGGCGGACGGCATCGGGGACGGCGGATGGGGCGATGGATGTGGAGCGAAGATCAGGATACGGTGCGGAAAACGAGAACGGGAGGCCGCGCGGCCTCCCGTCCTGCGTGAGCGGCGGCGCGGCGGGATCAGCGGCGGGCGCCGGCGGCCTGCACCACGCGGCTGCGGACGACGCGGCCGGCGTTGTCGAGCACGAGCTCGATCACGGCGCCGCTCTGGTCGCGCACCTGGCGGACGACCTGCCCGGCGGCGTTGGTGGATTCGCGGAGCACCGGCAGGTCCAGCAGCCGGCCCACGGTGCGCGTGTTCACCACGCCGCCGGCCGCGTTCAGCGTCTTTTCCACGATGTTGCCGCTTTCGTCCAGCGTGCGCTGCACCGTCTGCCCCAGCGTGTTGACGGTCTGCG
>DASTVC010000618.1:0-5677 GCA_035759295.1 Longimicrobium sp.
ATCGAGCGCGCCATCGTGGCGGCCATGCCCAACGAGGCGCGCGGCGCGGCCGCGGCGCAGGCGCCGGCCGGCGGGGTGTTCCAGCAGGGGGCGCAGAAGCAGGACTCCGCCGCCAGCGTGGGCAAGCCGTTCGAGAGCAAGCTGGCGCGGGCGGGGAGCCAGGGGCAGTTCCTGGTGGCGGAAAAGGATACCGCCGCCATGTCCAAGTACCTGGCGCTTCCCGGCGTGCAGCAGGCGCTGCCGCGCGGCACCGAGCTGGTGTGGGGCGTGCCCAGCGCCGAGGAGGAGAAGGGCTTCCGCTCGCTCTGGCTGCTGGACCGTACGCCGCTGGTGACGGGTGAGGCGCTGGAGAGCGCGGTGGCCGCCAGCGACCCGCAGTTCGGGCGCCCGGTGGTGAACTTCGAGCTCAACCGCCGCGGCGGCCGCACCTTCGGGCGCGAGACGGGGCGCAACATCGGCAAGCAGATGGCCATCGTGCTCGACGAGCAGGTGTACACGGCGCCGGTCATCCGCGGGCAGATCAGCCGCAACGGCCAGATCGAGCTGGGGCAGGCCACGCTCGAGGAGGCGGCCGACCTGGCGCTGGTGCTGCGCGCGGGCGCGCTGCCGGCGCCGCTCAAGGTGGTGGAAGAGCGCACGGTGGGCCCGTCGCTGGGGCAGGACTCGGTGAACAAGGGCTTCATCGCGGGCCTGATCGGGCTGGCGGCGGTGGTGGCGATCATGATCGGCTACTACCGCGTGGCGGGGATGTTCGCGGTAGTGGCGCTGACGCTGTACGTGCTGTACACGCTGGGCGCGCTGGCCTTCATGGACGCGGTGCTCACCTTTCCCGGCATCGCCGGCCTGGTGCTCTCCATCGGCATGTCGGTAGACGCCAACGTGCTGATCTTCGAGCGCATCCGCGAAGAGCTGGAGGCGGGGCGGGCGGTGCGGCCGGCGGTGAGCGAGGGGTTCAAGGAGGCCATGTCGGCCATCGTGGACAGCAACATCACCACGCTGATCACGGCGGCCATCCTGTACTACGTGGGTACGGGCCCCATCCAGGGCTTCGCGGTCACGCTGGGCGTGGGCATCGTCATCTCCATGTTCACGGCCATCTTCGTGACGCGCACGCTGTTCATCCTGTACCTGGAGCGCCGCTCGCCGGCCGCGCAGGGCCTTTCCATCTGACGCGGCCAGAGGACTAACCGAGATGCGTATCTTTCAACACGCGGACTATCCGTTCATGCAGTGGCGCAAGCGCGCCTACATCGTCACCGGCATCCTGCTGCTGGCAGGCTTTTCGGCGATGATCATGAACGTGAGCCGCTTCGGGACGTGGCTCAACTACGGCGTGGACTTCCGGGGCGGCACCGTGGTGCAGCTGGACTTCACGCAGCCGGTGCAGGCCGAGCAGCTGCGCGCGGCGGCCGAGACGGGCGGGCACGGCGACTGGGAGATCACCAACTTCGGCGCGGCCGACGAGTTCGTGATCCGCATGGCGTCGTTCACCGGCTCGCTGCAGCAGACGCCCGGCCAGGCGGTGCAGCAGGCGCTGGCTTCGCGCTTTCCCGCCGGCAGCTACACCATCGTCCGCACCGAGGCGGTGGGCCCCAAGGTGGGCGACGAGCTGCAGATCCGGGCGCTGCTCGCCATCCTGCTCTCGTTCCTGGCGACCATGGCGTACCTGTGGGTGCGCTTCGAGTGGCGCTTCGGGCTGGCGGCCATCGCGGCGACGATGCACGACATCCTGATCACGCTGGGGCTGCTGGCCCTGATGGGGAGCGAGATCTCGCTGGGGACGGTGGCGGCGTTCCTGACCATCGTGGGCTACTCGCTCAACGACACCATCGTGGTGTTCGACCGCATTCGCGAGAACCTGGGCAAGCCGCGCCACGGCATGGCGTACATCGACCTGCTGAACCGCGCCATCAACGAGACGCTGCCGCGCACGGTGCTCACGGCGTCGGGCACGCTGTGCACGCTGGTGTCGCTGGCCATCCTGGGCGGCCCGGTGATCCGCGACTTCGCGGTGGTGCTCATCCTGGGCATCTTCATCGGCACGTTCTCGTCCATTTTCGTAGCGTCGCCGGTGCTGTACTTCATCGAGAGCAAGTGGCCGCACCAGACGGCGAAGAAGCAGCAGGCGGCTCCTTCGCACAGCAGCCGCCAGCGCGCCGCCCGGACGACCGTCTGAAGTGCGTGAGTGCGGAAGTGCGTGAGTGCGTGAGTTGAACTGCACTTCGGTAGATGGATGACGAACCGCCGCGATCCCCGAGGGTCGCGGCGGTTCGCTTTTCTGGCGGAGGCGGGTAGATTCCGCGCGGCGGGGGAGGTCGGCGGCGTCCGGATTCGGCGGTTCGGGTTCGGCAGTTCGCTGTTCGTGGGTGATTCGGACGGTTTCCCAGAGGGTTCGCCCCGGCCACCCCGGGATGAATCCCGGGGCTAGAAGGGCCATAAGCCCCGCCCTGGGCTCGCCCGGCGGGGCTTCACCCGCTCGCGTTCGCCGAGGCCGGCGCGACGGTCGGGTGCGGTGGCGCCAACCGGCGTGCACCCGCGGAAACGCGCCGCACGCGTTCGCGACGTTTATCCCCTCTCCCGCGCAGTTTGCGGGAGAGGGCAGGCGAGGAACGAGCCGGGTGAGGGCCCAACTTCCGCACTCACGCACTCACGCACTCACGCACTCACGCACTCACGCACTTCCCCATGCTCACCGATTCCCACGCCCACCTCGCAGACGAGCGCTTCCTCCCCATCGCGGACCAGGTGGTCGCGCGTGCGGCGCAGGCGGGGGTGACGACGATCGTCAGCATCGCAACAGGGCCGGACGACTGGGACGCGGACCTGGCGCTGGCGGAGCGCTTTCCCGGCGTCTATGCCACCTGCGGCATCCATCCGCACACGGCGTCGATGGCCTCGGAGGATGCGTTCCGGCGGATGGGCGAGCGGCTGGCGCACCCGCGCGTGGTCGCCGTGGGCGAGACGGGGCTGGACTACCACTACGACTTCTCGCCGCGCGACGTGCAGCGCGATTCGTTCGCCCGGCACCTGGAGATCTCGCGCGAGACGGGGAAGCCGATCATCGTCCACGCCCGCACGGCGGACGAGGACCTGCGCGCGCTCCTGCGCGAGGCGGGGCAGGGGACGACGGGGGTGCTGCACTCCTTCTCCAGCGGCCGCGCGCTGCTGGAAGACGCGCTGGCGATGGGGTGGTACGCCTCGTTCTCGGGGATGGTGACGTTCAAGAACTACACGGGCGCCGACTTCGTGCGGGTGGTGCCGGCGGACCGCATCATGGTGGAGACGGACACGCCGTACCTGGCCCCTGTCCCCCATCGCGGCAAGACCAACGAGCCCGCCTTCGTGGCCCACGTCGCCGCCCGCTGCGCCGAGCTCCGCGGCGAAGAGCCCGACGAGTTCGCCGCGCGGACGACGGAAAACGCGCGGCGGTTCTACGGACTCTGAGCGCGGACCCTTCGCGAGTCCCTGTGCAGTTGAAGCCCCGTTCGGCGAGGAACGAGCCGCGGCGGGGCTTGTCGCGGTCCCAGCAGCGGGCTCACCCGCTCATCCGCGGTGCCCGCGACGACGTTGCTTTGTCAACCGTTGATTCCGGGCGTCCGGCGGACTAGCTTCCACACCGAAGCTCACCCGAAGCCGCCTGACGACCATCCATGCCGCGCCGCATCCACGTTCTCCCCGAAAAGCTGGCCAACCAGATCGCCGCCGGGGAGGTGGTGGAGCGCCCCGCGTCGGTGGTGAAGGAACTGGTGGAGAATGCGCTGGACGCCGGCGCGTCCCGCGTGGACGTCGTGGTGCGCAACGGGGGCAAGACGGAGATCCGCGTGGCCGACGACGGGCACGGGATGGGACGCGAGGACGCGCTGCTGGCCATGGATCGCCACGCCACCAGCAAGATCAGCACGGAAAAGGACCTGGCCGCCATCCGCACCCTGGGCTTTCGCGGCGAGGCGCTGCCTTCCATCGCCTCCGTCTCGCGGATGGTGCTGGAGACGGCGGAGCGCGAAGGCCACGGTACCCGCGTGGTCGTCACCGGCGGGCAGATGGCGGCGGTGGAGGAGTGCGCGCGGCGGACGGGGACGACGGTCTCGGTCCGCAGCCTGTTCTTCAACGTCCCCGCCCGCGCCAAGTTCCTGCGGACGACGGCCGCGGAGAACCGCGCGATCGGCGAGGTGGTCACGACGCAGGCGCTGGCGATGCCGGGGATCGCGTTCACCCTGGACTCCGGTACGCGCGACGTGCTTACGCTGCCCGTCGCCTCCGGCGTGGGGGAGCGGATCGGCGCGCTGTGGGGGAACGAGGCGGCGGAGGAGCTGCTGCCGGTGGCGCACCTCGACGGCGCCATCGCGCTCACCGGACTCATCCAGCGGCCGAATTCCGCGCGGCCGGGGGGGCGGCGGACGTACCTGTTCGTCAACGGCCGCGCGTTCGGGGACCGCAACCTGGTGCGCGCGGCGGACCGCGCCTATCGGACGACGATCGCGCCGGGGAATCATCCGCACCTCTTCCTCTTCCTGGAGGTGCCGGACGGCGAGGTGGACGTGAACGTGCACCCCGCCAAGGCCGAGGTGCGCTTCCGCGACCGGATCGGGGTGGAGCGGGCGATCGAGGAGGGGGTGCGCGCGGCGCTGGCGGGGCTGGAGAGCACGCCCAGCATCGGCGCGCGGGCGCAGGCGGAGCCGTATGGGTGGACCGGGGCGCCGGCCGGCGGCTTCATGGTGCGCGAGACGCCCGCGCCGTTCGGTGCATCGCCTTCGTCTGCCCAGGGGAGCGCTCCGGTTGAGACAGCCGTGAGCACGGACCCCGCCTCGCAGATGACGCTCTTCGTTACCGGCGGGAGCGCGGCGCCGGCGACGGACGGGGCGGCGGTGGGAAAGCCGGGGGTGCCGGCGGACCTGTTCGACGGCGCGGCGCCGGTGATGTGGCAGATCCACAACACCTACATCCTGGTGGAGACGCGCACCGGGCTGGTGATGGTGGACCAGCACAGCGCGCACGAGCGGGTGCTGTACGAGGAGATCGTGCGCGGCTTCGACGCGGGGGTGGGCGCGGAGAGCCAGCGGCTCCTCTTTCCGCTCACGCTGCGGCTTTCGCCCGCGGAGTACGCGCTGGTGGAGCAGATCCGCGGCGTGCTGGAGCGCGCGGGGTTCGAGGTGGAGCCGTTCGGCGGACGGTCGATCATCGTGCACGCGGTGCCCAATCCGCACCCGTACTTCGACGCGGAGCGCTGCCTGCGCGAGATGGTGGCGGAGCTGAGCGACGGGTCGCCGCTGGTGGACAGCGCGCGGACGCAGCACCAGCGCATTGCCCTGTCGATGGCGTGCAAGGGCGCCATCAAAGCCGGCCAGAAGCTGAGCCAGCGCGAGATGGCCGAGCTCTTCGACCGCCTGTTCGCCACCGAGCTCCCCTACCACGACATCCACGGCCGCCCGACGGTGATCCAGCTGTCACTGACGGAGCTGCACCGGCGGTTCGGGAGGAGCGGATGAGGGGAGCCGGGCGCTTCGGAAGGTTCGGCGCGCGCGCCCGGCGCCCCCCTCGCCCGGCCTCTCCCCCACAAACTGCGTGGGAGAGAGGAGAATTCGATCGCGCTGCAGCAGGGATCGCACTGCGTCCGCGCGGTGCCCCTCCCCCGGCCCCTCCCCGTTCGGTCCTCACGGAGAGGGGAGAATTCGACCGT
>DASTVC010000619.1:0-4136 GCA_035759295.1 Longimicrobium sp.
GCGACATCCTGCTGGAGCGCGCCTTCGGCTCCGTCTCGGGGCCGCGCCCGCGACGCGCGGCGGCCCCCGCCGCGCGCGGCGGGCGTGACGAGGCAGAGGGCGAGGAAGGGGCCGAAGAGGCGCCGCGCCGCCGTCCCGGGCGCCCCAAGGGGAGCGGCACCGGGCGCCGCGGCCCGCGCGGCGGCATGGCCATGCCCGCGCTGCTGGGCCAGTGGACGCCCGAGACCATGGCCGAGCGGGGGCTGATGGGCGCGTACACGCTGTCGCGCGGCAAGGCCGACAAGACGGTCACCAGCCAGGCCATCAACGCCGAGCTCAAGCGCGCCGGCATCCCCGTCCCCAACATCACCCGCGCCATCGAGTCCAACCTGCGCGCCAAGCCGCCGCTGATGGTGCAGAAGAAGAAGATGGGCACCACCCGCCAGGCCCGTAAGCAGTACGCCATTACCCCCGAGGGGGTGGAGTTCGTGGAGAACAAGCTGCAGGCGGGCGGCGGCGGCGAGTAGCCGCGGTCCTCTGCCGCCATCTTTGCCGCGCCCCCGCCGGATGTTCCGGCGGGGGCGTCGCGCGTTTTTTTGAGTACGAACCTTGCCTGCACCCGCCATCGGTCTCCCCACCTCACACGCTCGCGCGGGCGCTGCTTGACTTTGTAGAGGCTTTGCATAAACTGTCCGGGCTTTTTCCCGATCCGGACCGCTTCGTTTGTGCACGCATTTTATCCCAAGAGGGGGATGAACAGCTCCGCCGTATCCGGCCGGTCCCGCCGTTTTTTGTTCGCCTTCGCCATCCTCCTTGCCCTGGTGGTGGTGCTGGTGGCGCTGGCGCAGTCCGCCTTTCGCGGGCTGTCGGGCGCCAACCGCTGGAGTCTGCACACCTACGAGGTGCTGGCCACCACGGGCGCCGTGCGCCAGGGGATCGCCGAGGTCGAGTCCGGCTACCGCGGCTACGCCCTTACCCGCGACCCGCGCTTTCTCAAGCAGTGGCGCGACGGCGTGGCGGAGCTGCGCCGGCAGGAAGCCGTCATCCGCCGCCTGACCGCCGACAACCCCCGCCAGCAGGCGCGCCTGGACACCGCCCGCGAGGCCGCGCGTGAGTGGATGGCGCTGCAGGCGCGCTCGGGCGTCCTGGACCCCGCCACCACGCGCGAGGCGGCGCTGGCCGCGGGGAGCGAGCCGGTGATGCTGGCGGCGCGCAGCGACGCGGTGGAGCGGGTGCGTGCCGCCCTGGACGCGCTGCAGGCCGAGGAGTCGGGGCTGCTGCGCGCCCGCGCCGACCGCGCCCGCTCGCTGGAGCGGCGGACCAGCGTGCTGCTGCTGGCGGGCTAGCTGCTGGCCGTGGCGCTGGCCCTGGCCACGGCGGGGATGGTGGAGCGCCGCACCCGGCGGCTGGGGGAGCTGAACCGCGAGCTGGAGGCGCAGGTGCACGAGCGGGCGCTGGCCCGCGACGCGCTGGCCCGCCTGAGCCGGCAGAACGAGCTGATCCTCGAGGCTGCGGCGGAGGGGATCTACGGGGTGGATCCCCACGGCTACACGCTGTTCCTGAACCCCGCCGCCGCCCGGATGCTGGGGACGGACGCGGCGGAGGTCATCGGCCGGCCCTTCGAGGCGGTGCTGGGGATGGGCGCGGGCGAGGCGGGGGGCGACGGGGTGAACGCGGTGCGCGCGACGCTTTCGACGGGGACGGCGCGGGAGGTGAAGGACGCGCACTTCCGCCGCACGGACGGCTCGTCGTTCCCCGTGGAGTACGCCAGCACGCCCATCGTGGAAGAGGGGCAGATCACCGGCGCCGTGGTCACCTTCCGCGACGTGACGGAGCGGCGCGAGGTGGACCGGCTCAAGGACGAGTTCGTCTCCATCGTGAGCCACGAGCTGCGCACGCCGCTCACCTCCATCCGCGGATCGCTGGGCCTGCTGGCCGCCGGCAAGCTGGGCGAGGTGCCCGAGAAGGGGCGGCGGATGCTGGAGATCGCCGTGCAGAACACCGACCGGCTGGTGCGGCTGATCAACGACATCCTGGACATCGAGCGCATCGAGTCCGGCCGGGTGACGATGGAGCTTCACTCCACGGACGCGGCCGACCTGGCGCACCAGGCCGTGGACGTGATGGCGGCGATGGCGGAAAAGGCGGGTGTGCACCTGTACGCCTGGGCCGACCGCCAGCCGATGGAGGCCGACGCCGACCGCATTCTGCAGGTGCTGACCAACCTCCTCTCCAACGCCATCAAGTTCTCCCCGCCGGGCGCGGAGGTGACGGTGAACGTGGCGCGCGAGGGGTCGGAGGTGGTGTTCCGCGTCCGCGACCAGGGGCGCGGCATTCCCGCGGACCGGCTGGAGAGCATCTTCGAGCGCTTTCAGCAGGTGGACAGCTCCGACGCGCGGGAGAAGGGGGGGACGGGCCTCGGCCTGGCCATCTGCCGCAGCATCGTCCAGCAGCACGGCGGGCGCATCTGGGTGGAGAGCGTGCCGGGGGAGGGAAGCACCTTCACCTTCACCCTTCCGGGCGCCATGGAGCCGCGCCCCACCTCGGTGGTGGATGAGGACGGCGACGGGCCGCTGGTGCTGGTGTGTGACGACGACCCGTCCATCATCATCGTGGTGGAAGAGATCCTCCAGGGGTGGGGATACCGTACCCTGGGGGTGACGGACGGCGACGCGGCCGTGCGCGAGGCCACGCGGCTGCGTCCCGACGCCATCCTGCTGGACATGATGATGCCCGGGATGACGGGAAGCGATACGCTCAAGGCGCTGCGGCAGCGGGTGGAGACCCGCTCCATCCCCGTCGTCATCCTGAGCGCCCTCAAGCCCATGCCGCGGGTGCAGGCGGCGCGCGAGGTGGTGGACTGGGTGGAGAAGCCGTTCCAGGAGGGCTCGCTCCTGCACGCGCTGGAAGAGGCGGTCAGCGTGCGCTGGAAGCCGCGCCGGGTGCTGCTGGTGGAGGACGATCCGGACCTGGCCCGCGTGCTGATGGAGGTGTTCTCGCGCCACGGCATCGAGGCGCTGCACGCGTCCTCGGGGGTGGAGGCGGTGGACGCCGGCCGCCGCGCGTCGCCGGACCTGATCGTGCTGGACCTGGGGCTTCCGCACGGCGACGGCTACTGGGTGGTAGAGGCGCTCAAGGGCGACGATGGCCTGGGCGCCATTCCGCTCGTGGTCTACACGGCGCGCGAGCTGGACGAGGACGACCGCGAGCGGCTGCGGCTGGGGCACACGGAGTTCCTCACCAAGGGCCGGGTTTCGCCGGAGGAGTTCGAAAAGCGCGTGGTGTCGCTGCTCAACCGCATCGCGCCCGCGCGGCACACGACGAACGCATCATGAATCGCAAGATCCTGCTGGTGGACGATGAGGACGACATTCGCGAGGTCGCCCAGATGTCGCTGGAGATGACGGCCGGGTGGGACGTGGTGACCGCCGCGTCCGGCGCGGACGCGCTGCGGCTGGCCGAGGCCGAGCGCCCCGACGCCATTCTGCTGGACGTGATGATGCCGGGGATGGACGGCCCCGCCACCGCCCGCGCGCTCAAGGCGTCGGACGACACGGCGGCCATCCCCATCATCCTGCTGACCGCCAAGGTGCAGGCCGCCGACCGCCGCCGCTTCGACGACCTGGGCGTGGCCGGCGTGCTCTCCAAGCCGTTCGATCCCATGGAGCTGGCGGCGCAGGTGTCCGGCGTGCTGGGATGGGCGGAGTGATGCGGAACGTTGAATCGGGGCCGGCCGTCCGGGGCGCTTCGAACCGGATCGAACTGGCGTCCGGCGGGGTGCCCCTCCCCCGGCCCCTCCCCGTTCGTTCCTCACGGAGAGGGGAGAATTCGATCCCACTTCGAATTCCTCCGGAGCGCACGGTAGTTTCAGCGCACCCCACCCCTCCCCCGCAGTTGGGGGAGGGGTCGCCAGCCGTCGCGAGGAACGAGCGAAAGGCCTGGCGGGGGAGAGGGCCCCGTGCGTCGCACCGCGACGCGCGTGTGAGGCTGCCGCAGGTCCTGGGCGCTTCGAACCGGATCGCGCTGACGCCCGCGAGGCCCCCTCTCCCCCGGCCCCTCTCCCCCGCTGCGCGGGAGAAAGGGGAGAATTCGATCGCGCTTCGAATTTCTCCGGAGCGCACGGTAGTTTCAGCGCACCCCACCCCTCCCCCGCAGTT
>DASTVC010000620.1:0-3204 GCA_035759295.1 Longimicrobium sp.
CGAGCTCTTCCCAGCTGATTGAATTATTTCCTCGATTGGTGAGCACCCTGTCAAAATCACGAGTGTAATCCGAGTTGAGGTCAATACCTACTCCGTTTCGACCTAAGCTTTGTGCAACATCAAGTGTGGTTCCACTTCCGAGAAACGGGTCGAGGACCCAACCTCCGGCTGGGGAGGCAGCTTCAATGCAGCGTCTCGCCAGTTCGCTCGGAAAAGCTGCACTATGCTCAATACGGGTACTGCGCTCGATAGGGATATTCCAAACATCCTCTTCAACAAGGGCGGTGCGATCAAACGAATAGAAGCGTGATTTTACGAACATGAATACGTGCTCGTACTGCCTATACGGCCGGTCTCGTGCAGTCGGCTCCACAAACGCGTTGCCGCGATTCCAGATGATTGCGCTCCTCAAGGTCCAGCCTCGTGCCTGCATCGAGAACGCAACCTTCCAAGGGACACCAACCATGCTTTTCTTAGGTAAGTCCCACCCTGATCGGTCGAGCGGGCGCATCTTTTTTCGCATAAAATTCCGAGATGGCGAACGCGGATCTTGGCCGTGCGGCTGCCCATTCCCGGAGTAGTAACTATCACCGATATTCAGGAAGAAAACCCCTTCAGGATGTAGCACCCGACGAACTTGGTCGAAGGTGTCAGTAAGTGCTTCGACGAACAACTCAACGGTGTCCTCATGACCGATCTGTCCCTCAACGCCGTAATCACGAGCCCAGAAATATGGAGGGCTGGTCAGTGCAACGTTGAACAGGTCGTCCGGCAGCAGTGACAATCCCGCTCGTGCGTCTGCGGTGATCACACCGAGATGAGAGTCGAGCAGTCTGTATGCCTGACCGGCACCAACGCGGGCAGGCGCTCCATGCTTTGGTGTCGGATGCTCTTCGGGTGCTGCTGGCAAACTCATCCTCGATCAGTAGTGCTGGTTAGGATCTTGGTAGCGCAGGCGGAACTATAGCAGCGTAGTCGTGTGCTTGCCAAGGCTTAGCGGCACAGGCACCGATGGCTAACCTGCTTTCCCCGATGGGGAAATCAGCAGTTGCGAAAGCGGGAGTAGGTCGTCCCTCCAGCAGGCCAGTAGCAGGGCACTAATTCCTAGAAAAGGGCGCCGTTGAGACGATGCGGGGGCAGCGTGAAGACAACCGGCGCGGCGATCTGCCGCGCTGCTTTTTTGTGCGGCTTCACCAGAATTGGAGCGTAGCCGTCCATCCCACGGCCGGTAAAGTTGCCGTAAGTTGGGAACCACGCGGCCAACCGGAGGTCCTCTCGCGCGGAATGCTCCTTGCGGCGAGAACGGCGCGGGGCCATCATGCCCCTGTCAGGAAAATCTCGACCCGCCCGACCGCCTTCCGCGCCGGGCACCTACGACAACGGCAAACCCGTCGAAAGGCGGGGACGCAAAGCCTACGAGGCTAACGCCGCACCCATGCGGCCATGCCGGTCGGGTTACCGAACAGGTGCTGCCATGCGCACGCTGCCGCCCCACTCTGAATCCGCCACCGGCGCGCCTTCCGCCGAGGCCGACATCCTCTGCCGCCTGGCCGACGACGCCGTCGACCGGCTGCGTCTGGGCGCCGCCGCCGTGGTGCTGCAGGCCGCCGACGCGCCCCTGCACACCGCCGGCGCGCCCGAGCTGCAGCAGGTGCTGCTGGGCGTCATCCTCCACCACCGCGCCGCGCTGCGCCAGACGCCCGCCGGCGCCGCGCACGTCGTGGGGCCGCCGCCGATCCAGCAGCCTCCGTCCTCCCCCGAGGCGTCGCTCGCCGTCCTTCCCCTGGCGCTGCCGGACGGTGAGGCGCTGGGCACCCTGCTGGCGCTGCACCCGCGCGCGTGGTCCCGCGGCGACGCCGCCGCGCTGGAGGGGATGGCGTACGCCGCGGTCGCCGAGCTGCGGCTGGCCCGCGCCGCCGACGCGCTGCGGGTCGCGGAGTCGCGGCTGGCGCTGCTGGAGCGCGCGCTGTGGGCCGTGGACCTGGGCGTCACCATCACCGACGCCAGCGGCCACATCGTCTTCACCAACCCGGCCGAGGCGCAGATGCACGGCTACCAGGTGGAGGAGCTGTACGGCCGCCCCGCCCGCTCGCTGGCCCCGCCTGAGCTGTGGAACGCGGGTGCCGCCGTCCCCGCGCGCCCCGTGCGCCGGTGGATGCGGGAGCGGATCAACGTGCGCAGCGACGGCACCCGCTTTCCCGTGCGGCTGTGGTCCGACGTGGTCGCCTCGGACGATGACCTGCCGCTGGGGCTGGTGACGTGGAGCGAGGACCTGAGCGCGCAGCGGGCCGCGGCACCCCCCGCGCACGGCGGCGAGCGCGACCCGCTGACGGGCCTGCTGAGCCGCGCCGCCTTCCTGCGCGCGCTGGACGAGGCGTGCTGCGCGCGGGACAAGCCGGGCGGCGCGTTCGCGGTGCTGTTCGTGGACCTGGACCGCTTCAAGGCCGTCAACGACCGGATGGGCCACGCCGCCGGCGACGCCGTCCTGGAGATCGTGGGCGAGCGGCTGGCGGCTTCCGTACGCCCCACGGACCTGGTGGCGCGCATTGGCGGGGACGAGTTCGCGGCGCTGCTGCGCGGGGTGGAGCGGGAGCAGGACGCGCTGGGCGCCGTGCAGCGCATCCAGCGGCTGCTGGGGGAGCCGGTGTCCCTGGGCGGCGCGGAGACGTCCGTCTCCGCCAGCATCGGCGTGGCGCTGTGCGACGGCCAGCAGACGCCGGAAGGGCTACTGGCCGTGGCCGACCGCGCCATGTACCGCGCCAAGACGCTGGGCGCGGGGCACCACGGCTTCAGCGAGCCCGGCGTGCTGGCGCACGAAGAGGCCGTGCTGCAGGTGGAGCAGGACCTGCTGCGCGCCATCGCCGGCGACGAGCTCACCCTGCGCTTTCAGCCCATCGTCTGCCTGGAGCGCGGGAGCCTGCAGGGGCTGGAGGCGCTGGTGCGGTGGAACCACCCGGAGCGCGGGCTGCTGGGCCCGCAGGCCTTCCTGCCGGTCGCGGAGGCCACGGGGACCATCGTGCAGCTGGACCGCTGGGTGCTCGCGGCGGCCGTCAGGCAGCTCAAGGCGTGGGAGAGCCATCCCGTGCTGCGCGACGTGCCGGTGAGCGTGAACTTCTCCGGCCGGCACGTCGTCCATTCGCGCGTGGTGGAGGACGTAAAGCGCACGCTGGGGGAGCTGGGCGTGGCGCCCGGGCGGCTGATCAT
>DASTVC010000621.1:0-6805 GCA_035759295.1 Longimicrobium sp.
CCCGCGTCCGTCCCCGCTACCAGCTCGCCCCACGGGGCGCGCGCGAAGCACCACACGGCCGGCGCCACGCCGTGCCCCTTCGCGGCCCGATCCTCCTCCTCCCCCGTCTCCGCCGGGGAGTGCGCGGAGGCGTGGAACGGGACCGGCGTCCACGCGGGCGCGGCCCCTTCGGCGCGGTAGACGCCGAAGGGGGTGCCGGCGTACAGCGTCCCGTCTTCGGCCGCGTACAACGCGCGCACGGGCGCGGCGGGAAGCCGGGCGGACGTGACTGCGACTCCCTCCACTTTCGCCGCGGGCGCGGCGACCGTGGCGCCGCTGACCGCGTCCCACGTGGCGCCGCCGTCGCTGCTGCGGTACACGCGCCCGGCGGCCAGCCCGGCGTAGACGATCCCGTCCCCCGCCGCGGCGAGGGCGTGCACGTCGGCGTAGCGGGGCCCGCCGGCGCTCCAGGTGCGTCCGCCGTCGGCCGAGGCGTACAGCCCCTGCCCCACCGTGCCGGCGTACAGGCGCCCCCCCGCGTCCACCGCCAGCACCCGCACGTCCGCCGCCGGCAGCCCGCCGCTGGCGCCCGACCATTCCTCCCCCGGCTCGCCGAGCACGAAGACGCCGCCCAGGATCTCGCGGTGGGCGCGCTTCTGCTCCGTGGTGAGCGAGTCCCACGCGTCGGCGTCGTATCCAAAGAGCCGCGCCGTCCGCGCGAACGCCCAGGCCTGCGGCTCGGCCATGGCGCCCGTCCCCCGGGTCCCCCGTTCCGCGACCGTCCACGCCACCCGCGTCTCCCCCGTTCGCGGGGCGGCCTCCACGGCGGTGACCGTGCCGAAGGTCCACGCCGCGCCGTCCGCCGCGGCGGCGAGCACGGGCGCCCCCACCGTGAGCCCGGTGCCGGTGCCCGCGAGCCGCGCCTGGGCGCCGCCCACCACCAGACGGGGCGCCACCGTGGTGAACGCCGGCGCGGCGCGCAGCGCGTTCCACGCGGGAAGGGCGCGCAGCGTGGCGGAGGTCTCGAAGGTCTGCGCCGTCTCGCCCGTCCCGGGGATGCTCTGTGCGGCCGTGCCGGCGGGGACCTCCACGGCCGTGCGGGCGCCCGGGGCGGCGGAGACGCCGAACGCCAGCCAGGTGCGCGCGGCCAGCCCCGGCTGCAGGGGAAAGCCCAGCTGCGAGGTGAGCTCGCGGATGGAGCGGGCCTCCAGCGCGGTGCGCAGGAACCCCTCGTTGAGGATGCGCTCCTGGTAGAAGGTGAGCACGTCGCCCACCGTGGCCCACGCATCCAGCAGCGCCGCGGCAAAGTCGCCGCTGGAGCCGGCGTCCAGCGCCGCCAGGGGCCGCGTGGCGGCGCCGCCGTCCACGTGCACCTCCGCCCGCGGCAGCCGCGCAAGCATCCGCCGCAGAAAGGTGCCGTAGGTGCCCGCGCGGAACCGGAGCTGCCGCTGTCCGGGCGGGTTGAGCCGGGCCAGGCGCGCTTCCGCCGTTTCCGACACCGGTTCCATCATGCGCCGCCTTCGCAGAGCTCGAGGGCCAGGGTGCCGTTCCACGGAGCGGCGGGGTCGTCGTCCATCCGCGCCACCTCGTGCGGCCCCATGCGGATCTCCTCCGCCACGCCGCCGTCCCCGAACGCGTCCCAGCGCGCGAAGCGGGTGGGCTGCACCCACGCCACCCCCGGCACGGCCGCCGCCGTGGCGACCACGCGCGACAGCCACACCCCCTCGCCAAAGGTGAAGGCGGTTCGGGAAAAGGCACCCTCCGCCCCGCCGCCCAGGGCCCGGCGCAGGGCGTGTGCGGCGACGGCGGGGAGGGTGCCGGGGGCCAGCCGGACGCGCAGCCCCACGTCGACGCCCACGTAGCACGGCGGCAGGACGCGCAGCCCCCGCCCCGCCGGCCGGCAGGGCTCCAGCAGCGACCGCACCCGGGCCAGGAAGGCGGCGTCTTCCGCGAACCCCTGCTCCCGCTGCACCCACACCTGGTCCTGGGGGCCCGTGCCCTCCCACCCCGCCCGCGCCCCGGCGCGGCGCACACCCGGCAGCGCCTCCGCCAGCGCCACCCAGTCCTCCGGGGTCGCGCCGCGGGCCTGCAGGTGGTACGCCCGCGGGGCACGGGCGCGCACCTCGTGCGGCGTCTCGGGGTGGGCGCCCCCCGTGGCGGGGAGCGGGTTGCGCACCTGGACCACCCCCGCCAGGAGCCGCCCGGCCCCGGCCGGGTCGTCCGCGCGCGGCTGCAGGTGGGCCAGCACCTCGCGCCCCACGTTGCCCTCGCGCCCCACCCCCACCCGGCACCAGAGGGTAAAGCGCGTCCCCGGCGCCGGCGCCATCCCCAGGGCCCCGTCCCCGAAGCGCAGCCGGCTGGCGCCCTCCTCGTCCGCCTCGACGACGAAGTCGCGCGAGAAAGGGGTGCTTCCCAGCAGGTCCGGGCGGGACGTCCAGTGCCGCCCGTCCCCGTCCCGCATCCACACCTCGCCCACGGCGCCGGCCGGGTCGCGCAACACCGCGTCGGCCGCGGAGGCGTGCTCCCTGGCCCGCGCGGAAGCGGGCGGGCGGCGCGACACGCCGCCGACGGGGACGTACGGGCGGTACGGGCCGGACGCGGGGACGGGGGGGAGCGTCCACGGGCCCGCGACGGCGCCGTGCTCCGCCAGCACCAGGTTGCCCAGGGCGAGGGCACCGTCCGCGTACGGCGCGCCCCCGGCCGTCCCGGCCACCACCAGGCGAAAGGCCAGCGCGTCGGCGTCGTGCCAGCGCACCTCCACCACGGGCACCCCGCCCCCGCCCCCCGCCAGCGCGCCCCCCACCTCGTCCACCCGGCGCTCCACCGCCACCACCCGCACGGCCTGCCGGTGCGCCGGATCGGGCGGGCCGCCGCCCTCTCCCCGCTGCTCCTGCAGCACCAGCACGTGGCCGGGCGCCAGGGCGTCCAGGGCGCGCCCGCCCGGCACCCGGGCGTCGCGCAGGGTGGCGCGGGTGGCGCCGCGCGCCAGCGCGTACGACTCCGCGCCCCAGCCGTAGAGGGGGGCCTCGTTCAGCCCCGGGTGCGGCTGCAGCGGGTGCAGCGTCTCGAAAGGGAGCGGCTGCTCGCGCAGGGCTCGCGCGTGCGGCGCCGTCCCGGGCAGCAGCACGGGGGCGTCGTCCGCCGTGCGGGAGTACAGGCGCGTCCCCTTGGGGACGACGATCCCGTTCTGCGACACCCGCACCTGCACCCACGCCACCGCGCTGCACCCCTGGTTCACCCGGTAGTCCAGCAGGCGCGCGTGGCGCGAAAGCGAGGTGCGCAGCCGCGCCGTACCCAGGTACGCCTCCGTGGCCGCCGCGTCCTGGTAGTAGCTCAGCGAGTCCGCCGCGTACGCCAGCAGCTCCACCAGCACGATCCCGATGTCCGCGGGGTTGCGCTCCGTCCAGGCGGGAAGCGTGACCGACATGCGATCCAGCATGGCGGCCCGGAAGGTGTCGTAGTCCCGGGTCAGGTAGTCGATGCGGGGGAGCGGCGGCCCCTCTTCGTCCACGGGCGCACCGGCGTCCGGCGAAGAAAGCGGCGGCCCCCCGTCGTCCTGGGGCGTGCCGGCGTCCGGCGCCACGGAGAGCGGGGCCGGGGCCGGGGTAAAGCGCGCGGTGGAGGAGAGCGGGTCCACCCCCGCGAGCCCCACCAGCCGCACAGTGTACGGAGCGGCCGGCGGGGCGGCGTGGCCCACCGTCACCGCCACCAGGGTGTCGGCGCTCCCGGGCACGGGCTCCACCCGCGCCACGGCGACGGCGCCCGCGGGCCCTGTCACCCGCACGGCGTCCGGGGGAACGTTCGCCGGGGCGCCGGGCGCGCCGTCGGGGCGCGGGGTGAAGTGGAGGCGCACGCGCAGGGTGCCGTCCGCCCCGTGCACCCCCTCCGCCCGCTCCAGCGCGTACACCCCCGGCGTGCCGGCCACCTGGGCGCGGCGCCGGGCCGGATCGCCGTCCGCCGGCGCGGGCGCCGCGTCCGTGCGCGGGGGCGCGCTCACGGGCGCCCCCCGCCGCGGCGGAACACCGCCGAGCGCGCGCCGCCGCCGGCGCGCAGCGTGTACTGCACCGTGACGGCCAGGGTGGAGTCTTCCGCCTGCACCCGCACCGCGGCCACGGTGATCAGCTCGCCCAGCCAGCGCTGCAGCGAGCCCTGCACCAGGAACTGGGTGGCCGTCACCAGCGCGTCGCTTTCGTCCGCGAACACCAGCTCCATCACCCCGCAGCCGAAGTCCGGCCGGTTCACCCGCTCGCCGGGGGCGGTGAAGAGCACCTGCTCGATCATCTGCACCACGTGCGCCTCCCACTCCGCCGTGGCCACGTGGCCGTGCGGATCGATCCCGAAGGGAAAGGCCACCTGCATCCCCGCGCGCACGACGCCCGCGGGAAATCCGCCGCCGGTGGCGGGCGCGGCGTCGTCGAACCCCAGCAGGGCCGTGGACGGGGCGATCACGGCACCACCATCACCGGCAGGCCGTCCATCTCGATTGCGCCCGCCACGGCCAGGTCCAGCCCCGCGGTGATGACGCTCGACACCAGGCTGATCTCCCCCGCCGTGATCGCCACCTGGGCGCCATCCACCTCCAGCGCGCCCTTGAGGCTGGTGACCCCCGTCACCCCTACCAGCCCCATGAAGCTGGAGTCGCCCTGTACGTTCACCAGCCCCACGACGTTCGTCTGCGGAGCGGCGATGGAGACCCCTTCCACCGTGAGCGCCTCGTTCGTGTCGGCCAGGGAGAGGGTGACGGCCTCGGGGCCGATGGCCACCAGGCCCGGCGGACAGGTGGCGATGATCTGCCCCGGCGTAAGCGTGAGAACCGACTCGGGGACGGTCAGCGTGGTGCTGGCGGAGTTCATGGTGAGGACGGATGCGGGGACCGTCATGACGATGCTCTCCGGCGTCATCTTGATCTCCGAGATGGGCGCGGCCAGGGTGATCCCGGTGGGGCCGATGACGATGCTGTATACGCCGGGCACCTCCCCCACCTCGTCCGCGATCTCGTCCTCCGCCTCCTCGGCCTTGCTGGCCAGAAACTCGGCGTCGCTCGCGGCCGCCTCGGCGTCGCCCACGGCGTCGGCGGCCACCCCGGCCGCGAAGCTCCCCACGGGCCCGGCGGCGTCGGCGGCCACTTCCACGGCCATGATCCCCACGTCCGACGCCGCGTCGGCCACGGACTGCGCCTCTTCGGCGGCGGCCTCGGCCCCCGCGGCCAGGTTCACCTCCACCGACCATCCACCGTCCGGCTCCACCAGGTCGTTCATCTCCATGCGGCACGAGGTGGTGACGAACGCCTTGACTGCGGGGTCGCCGTTGGCCACGGGAATGCGCCCCGCCTGCCAGAAGCACCCCGCCCAGATGGGGTAGTTGGGGTCGCCGCCCTCGAACTCCACCCACACGTCCGCGCCGATGGGGGGGATGGCGAACCACCCCACCCCCGGGCCCGCGTAGGGCACGCAGGGCATGGCCCACCCCAGGCGCAGCCCGGGCACCGCGGGGCAGCTCACCTGGATGCGCCCCATCAGCTCGGGGTCCAGGTTGCTCTCCACCCGGCCCCGGTACTTGCCGTAGAAGGTCCGGGGCTGCCCGCCGGGGTTGCCCGGAGGCGCGCACGTGTCGCTCATGGCATCACCAGGGGCGTGGTGGTGCCCAGCCCCTCGCGCACCAGCTCGAACGACTGCCGCCACGACCCCGCCTGCAGGGTGTGCGTCACGCTGTGGACGTAGTAGATGCCGTCGTACTCGTACCCCGCGCCCCGCACCCCCACCAGCGACCGCGCGGTGAGCGCGGTGCCGTAGCGGAACGAGTCCAGCTCGCCCTTCGCCACCAGCACGTTCTCCACGGAGCGGGTCACCTGCGCGCTGGCCATCCTCATCGACTCGAACCAGGTCCGCCCCGGCTGCTGAAAGAGCGAGGCGCGCACGTAGGGCACGTTCACGACGATGGCGGGCGCGGCGGCGAAGGGGGGAAGGTTGAACAGGGGAACGCCCACCACGGGGACCTCCAGGTTGGTGGTTTCCTCCAGCACGCTGCCGTAGGTGATCGTGGGCGCGGTGGCGTCGTACGAAAAGGTGAGCGCGTCCACGTTGGTGCCCGGACCCAGGTTCACGCTCAGCGCCGGCTTCAGCATGCCGATGCGCACCCGCGGCCCCCAGTACGCCACGTTGGTCAGGGGCACGGGACCGGGGCGCAGGTGAAAGTCGTAGCCGTTCTCGCAGGCCAGCTGCCGGATGAAGGCCAGGTCGGTGCAGTTCTGGATGGGCACCCGCTCCACCGGCAGCGGCGGCACCGACAGCCCCGAGGGGATGACGAGGGGGACGATCCCGAAGAGGATGTAGGGCAGGAGGATCTCCGCCACGGTCATGGCCGGGCTCGCGGCCGGGAACTCCCGCGACAGCTCCCACAGGTCCATCACCGCCGTCAGGTCGCTCCCGGTGACGGTGAAGGTGCTGGGCTGCCCGCCCTGCGCCGGCGACAGCTCCATGTGGGTGATGACCCCGTCCATCAGCACGGTGGAGGTGCCGTTGAGGGCCGCGCCGATCACCACGCGGTTGTAGGGCTTCAGCAGCAGGCTGTGCAGCACGCCCGGCCCCGTGGAGCCCGACGCGCCGGGCGCCGGGTCCACGTCGAAGGCGATCTGGAACCCCGATCCCGCCTCGCTCTGCGTCACCTGCACGCTGCGGACGGATTCCATCAGCGCCGCCGGGGCGTCCACCGCCAGGACGGGCCCCCCCACCATCAGCCACACCGTCGTTCCCGTGAGGCTCATGGCTGGGCGGCGTGGCGGGGGATGGGGATGCGCAGCACGCGCCCCGCCGGCGACGCCAGGGCC
>DASTVC010000622.1:0-4919 GCA_035759295.1 Longimicrobium sp.
CTATTGCGCCATGGTCACGCGACGCAGCTACAAGGAAGCCTACACGGACGCCCACGCCCGCGCGGAGCTCGTCGCCGGCAAGGGCACGCAGTTCGACCCGGAGGTGGTGGAGGCGCTGCTCGCCGTCCTGGACGACCCGCGCGGCACCGACGCGGACGAAGACTACGACGCGGAGTGCGGCCTGCTTCCCGAGTTCCTGGCCCTGAACACCGGCGGCGGCCCCGTCCAGTCCCCCGCCCTCCCCGGCCATCCCGACATCGAGCGCGGCCAGAGCGTCGGCGGGATCCCGTACTGAGGCGAAGTCCCTGCCGCGGGCTGACTTCTACGGATACGCCCCACACGGAATCCCGAAATCGAGCACCGATAAAGCGGACGGTGTCACTCTGAGAGAGGCGCACGCTCCGTCCGGTCCAGTCGCACCCTTGCCTGCGCGCCGACCGAAGAATCTCTACGATAGGCGCACGGTCCTGTCGTCTACGTCTGCTTCGGCGCGAAAGACCCTCCGTTCCCGATAAAGATTCTTCGGTCGGCGCACAGGCGATGGAGTGTGAAGACCATTTTGCGCGGCGCCTTCCTCAGAATGACAGCGATCTTCTGGACGCAGTCTTTTGGGGGATTCCGTGTGAGGCCGGTCTTTTCAGCCTTCGATGATGTGGAACGAGGCGGTGGCGAGGGCGATCAGGGTGTCGCCGTCGTGGAGGCGGGCTTCGGCGAGAGCGGTGCGGCGGGTGCGGTGGACGAGCTGCGCCGTGCAGGTGATGCGCGGGCCGGTGACCGGGCCCAGGTAGTTGACGGTCATCTGCGTGGTGGAGACGCGCAGCCCCAGCGCGATCAGCGCCACGGCCATGGCGCTGTCCATGATCGTGGCGTGCACGCCGCCGTGGACGGCGCCGGCGCCGTTCAGGTGCTGGGCGCCCACGTCCAGGTGAAAGACCGTCCGCCCGGGCTCGATCTCGTCCACCTCCACGCCCGCCAGCCGTGGAAAGGCGACGGAGGTCTCGAAGAACTCGCGCAGCCGCAGCATGTCCTGCTCGCTCATCGCCCCAGCTCGTGCGCGTGCTGGATGAGGGTGCGCACCGCGTGGCCAAAGCCGGCGAAGCGCGGGTCGCGCGTCTGGCCGCGCACGTAGCGGGCGTAGATCTGCTGCAGGATCACGGCGAGCTTGAAGTACGAGAAGGTCATGTACCAGTCCAGCCCCGACAGGTCGCGCCCGCTCCTGGCCGCGTACATCTCGCGCAGCACATCGCGGCCGGGGAACTGCGGCAGGCTGGTGACGCTGGGCACCAGCGCCTGCATGGCGGGCGGATCGGACGAATCGATCCAGTAGCTGAGGAAGATGGCCAGGTCGAAGAGCGGATCGCCCACCGTCGCCATCTCCCAGTCCACCACGGCGGTCACGCGTCCCAGGTCCGCCGGGTCGAAGATCAGGTTGTTGAGCTTGAAGTCGTTGTGGATGACGGTCGCTCCTGCCGCGCCGCTGTCGGGCACGCCGTCGCGGATGCGGCGGATGAGCGGCTCCACCTCGGCGATCTCGTCCGTCGCCGCCTTCTCGTAGCGGCCGATCCACCCGTCCACCTGCCGCTGCATGAAGCCCTCGGGGCGTCCCTTCTCCTCTAGCCCCGCGGCGCGATAGTCCACGCGGTGCAGTTCCACCAGCGTGTCCACCACCGTCTCCGCGATGGCGCGCCCCAGCTCCGGCGTCGCCTCCGTCCCCTTCGGCAGCCGCGCGTCGACCACCACGCCGGGCCGATACTCCATCACCGTGAACGGCGCGCCGATCACCTCCGCGTCCGTGCAGATGAGGAGCGGCCTGGGTGCGAGCGGAAACACGGCGTTCAGGCGGTGGAGGAGCCTGTCCTCGCGCTCCATGTCGTGCGCCTTGGGCGGGACGGGCCCGAGCGGCGGGCGGCGCAGCACCGCTTCCCATCTGTCCACGCGCAGCAGGTAGGTGAGGTTCGACGCGCCCGTGGGGAACTGCCGCACCTCCAGCTCCCCCGCGGGGATGCCGGGGACCTGCGCGCGCAGATGCTCCAGCACGCGCGCCGTGTCGAACCCCTCGCCCTCGCGCACCGCGATGGTGTTGTCGCTCATGGGGTTTCTGTGAGATGTGGCTTGCACTGGTCGGCGCCCGCGCGGTGCCCCTCCCCCGGCCCCTCCCCGTTCGTTCCTCACGGAGAGGGGAGAATTCGATCGCGCACCGAATGCCTGTCGAGCGCGTCACCTCTCCCCCATGCCGTTTATGGGGGAGAGGCCGGGAGAGGGGGGCGGCCCGCGGACGCCAGTTCGATCCGTCTCGAAACGTTGGCAGCCGCTCACGCACTCACGCACTCACGCACTGGCGCACTATCCTCAGATCGCCACGCTCACCCCGTACCCTCGCAGAATCTCCCGCGCGACGACGGACTTGTGCACCTCGTCGGGGCCGTCGTAGATGCGGGCGGCGCGCTCGTGGCGGGCCATGGAGGCCAGCGGCGTGTCGTCTGTAATGCCCAGCGCGCCGTGCGTCTGGATGGCACGGTCGATGACGCGCTGCAGCACGCCGGCGACGAAGAACTTGATCAGCGAGATGTCCACGCGCGCGGCCCCGGCGCCCTCGCGGTCGATGCGCTCGGCGGCGTCGAGCACCATCAGCCGCGACGCGTGGATCTCGGCGCGGCTCTCGGCGATCCAGTGCTGCACGGCCTGCTTGCTTCCCAGCGGCTCGCCCGGCGACAGCTCGCGCTCGGCGGCGCGGCGGCACATCAGGTCGAAGGCGCGCTCGGCGATCCCGATCCACCGCATGCAGTGGTGAATGCGACCCGGCCCCAGCCGCTCCTGCGCCAGCCGGAACCCGCTCCCCTCCGCGCCGATCAAGTTTGCCACCGGCACGCGACAGTCGGCGTACGTCACTTCCGCATGGCTGAAGTAGCCCTCGCCCGCCTCGCCCATGATGGAGATGTTGCGGACGAGGCGGAAACCGGGTGTGTCGGTGGGGACGATGATCTGGCTGGCGCGCTCGTGCGGCCGCCTGGCCTCGGGGTTCGTGACGGCCATCACGATGGCGAACGCGGAGCCCTCGGCGGACGAGGTGAACCACTTGTGGCCGTTGATGACGTACTCGTCACCGTCGCGCACCGCGGTGGTGCTCAGGTGGATGGGGTTGGATCCCGCGTGCTCCGGCTCCGTCATCGAAAAGCAGCTGCGGATCTCCCCCGACGCCAGCGGCGCCAGCCAGCGCGCCTGCTGCTCGGGCGTGCCGTGGTGCATCAGCAGCTCCATGTTGCCCACGTCGGGCGCCTGGCAGTTGAAGCTGTAGTGCCCCAGCATCGACCATCCCAGCTCCTCGCTCACCCGCGCGTACTCGGTCAGCGACAGCCCCAGTCCGCCCAGCTCCTCGGGAAGGAACGGCGCCCACAGCCCCAGCTCCTTCACGCGGCGCCGCTTCTCCTCCAGCGCGGGCACCAGCTCCGCGAATCCGCCGGCGCGCAAGCCGTCCTCCAGCGGCAGAAGCTCGTCGCGGACAAAGGCGCGGATCTGGTGCAGGATGCGGTCGAGCGGCGTGCCGGCCATGGCGGATTCGGTGTGGGGATGAGGGATGAGGATCAGCCGATGGAAAGGCCGCCGTCCAGCACCAGCGAGTGCCCGTTGGTAAAGCGGGCGCCGTCGGAGCACAGGTAGGCGATGCTCTCCGCGACCTCGGCGACGGTGCCCAGGCGGCCGATGGGGATGGCGTCGGCCAGCTTCTGCTCGTGCTCCGCGCTGCCGGCGGTCAGGGCGTCCACCATGGGCGTGCGGGTGAACGCGGGGCAGACGGCGTTCACGCGGATGCCGGCGCGGGCGTACTCCAGCGCGGCGGTGCGGGTGAGGCCGATGACGCCGTGCTTGCTGGCGGAGTAGGCGGAGTAGTGCGGAAAGCCCAGCACGCCCGCCACGGAGGCGATGTTTACGATGGACCCGCCGCCGCCCGCCAGCATCGCCGGAATCTCGTGCTTCATCGACAGGTAGACGCCGGTGAGGTTTACGGCGATCGTCGTCTCCCACACGTCCTGCGGATAGTCCGCCGTCCGCGCGCGCGTGCCGCCCACGCCGGCGCTGTTGACCGCGAAGTCCAGCCGCCCGAAGCGCGCGACGGTCTCTTCTACCATCGCGCGCGTGTCGTCCGCCTGCGAGACGTCGACGCGCATGGACGCCGCCTCGCCGCCCGCCGCGACAATGACGGAAGCGGCCTCGGCGGCCGCGGCCTCGTCGCGGTCCACCACCATCACCCGTGCGCCGCGCCGGGCGAGCACAAGGGCCGCCTCGCGCCCGATCCCCGATCCCCCGCCCGTCACCAGCGCGACTTTGCCGTCGAATTCGCTGCTCATGTGGTTCGATCCAGGTTGGTGATCGGCGGCCAGAATCCCGCTACGACAAGCATCTCACCGCGTCCGCGGGGTGCCCCTCCCCCGGCCCCTCCCCGTTCGTTCCTCACGGAGAGGGGAGAATTCGATAGAGCTACGATGGACATCGAACTGCGTCCGACGGGCGCCCCCTTACTCGCCTAGGCTCGCACCTCCCCCAAAAACCCCTGGGGGAGGTGGACTTCGATCCCGCTCCGGAAGCTGCCATGCCCACCTCTCCCCGCAGTTTGGAGCCCGAACGGCAGGGGGAGAGGAGAACTTCGATCCCGCTCCAACAGGCTGTCGCGCGCAACCAACCTCCCCCGGCAGTTTCGGGGGAGGTGGGCCGGTGGTGCCGGCCCGGAGGGGGCCTGCGCGAACCCATCCGAAGCACTCCGCACCTGCCCCTACCCCAACCTCCCCCAGTCTTTTTTGGGGGAGGTGGGCGGGTGGTGCCCGCCCGGAGGGGGCGCTCGCGCCGAACCATCCGAAGCACGCTACCGTATCCCCTCCAGCACCGTCCGCAGATCATCCGGCAGCGGCACCGGACGGCGCGTGTCG
>DASTVC010000623.1:0-4512 GCA_035759295.1 Longimicrobium sp.
CGCCCGCAGCTCCCGCTCGAAGCGGCGGATCATCGACATGAAGACAGGGTCCAGCTGCGCCAGGTCGTTCTGCACGTTGCGCACGGCGGGGCCGTAGCTGGTCCGCAGCACCCGCCACTCCCACTGCTCGTAGCTTTCCCCGGGCGCCGGGTGCGGCATCCCCGGCACGCCCACGATGTGCGTCCCCGGCAGCGGCGTAACCGGCCGGTAGACGGGGACGTCCAGATACGACAGCAGCCCGAACTCCCCCGGCCCGCGGCCGCCGAAGCGGCAGCGCAGCTCGGCGGCGGTCGGGTTGCGCCGCAGGTTCTGCAGGCCGGCGATGCCGCACTCTTCCCAGCTGCGCGGCGCGGACGAGTGCGTGCGGGGCGACGCATAGGCTTCGGCGTGCCCGTTCTGCGCGGAGGCGGGAACGGCGAGCGCCAGCGCGGCGAGCGGGATCGCGGTCGAAAACTTCATCAGCGGCGGTGCGGGACGTCGGGGTGGATTCAGAGCAGCCCCTGCACGTACCCGCCATCCACCTGGATGGTCGTGCCCGTTACATAGCTCGCGCGTTCGGAGGCCAGGAAGGCGACCACGGCCGCCAGCTCGTCGGGGTCCCCCATCCGCCCCGCCGGGATCTTCTTTCCCATCTCCTCCAGGATCTCCTCCACGGGGCGCTGCTCGTGCTCCGCGCGCTCGGCGGCCAGGTCTTCCACGCGGCCGGTGTGCATGTAGCCGGGCGCCACCACGTTGCAGGTGATGCCGTGCGGCGCCAGCTCCGTCGCCATCGTCTTTACCCAGCCGACGACGGCCGCGCGCGCCGTATTGCTCAGGATGAGCCCCGGCAACGGCTGCTTCACCGACACGGAGGTGAGCGCGATGAAGCGCCCCCACCCCTTCTGCTTCATGATCGGCGTGACCTCCTGGGCCAGCCGCACCGTGCTCATCAGGTTCAGCTCCAGGGCGCGTTCCACCTGCTCGGCGCTGGTGGATTCGTAACGCGTCCCCGGCGGCCCGCCCGCGTTGGCGAAAGCGATGTCCACGCCCCCCCAGCGATTCACCGCCTGCTCAACCAGGGCGCGGATGTCCTCGGCGCGCGTCATGTCCGCGCGCACGGCCAGCACGTTGCCGCCCGTCTCGCGGCGGATCTCCTCTGCCGCGCGCTGCAGCCGCTGCTCGTTGCGCGCGGAGATCACCACCCGCGCCCGCTCGCGCGCCAGCTCCCGCGCCACGGCCCTCCCCAGCCCCATGCTGCCGCCCGTAACGATGGCGACGCGATCCTTGAGTCCCAGATCCATGTTTCCCGTCCCACGCAGAAAGTCCACACCGACGGCGGGGAAATTAACACGGGGGATCGGGGGACGGCGAGAGCGGCCGGTACGAAGGTACGAAGGTACGGATTCGCTGACTTCCTACGAAAAGAACCGGCCCGAGAGCGACTGGGAGCCGCCGCCCCCCGTGACGGGACGGCGGCTCGGTCCATCGCGGACCGCTCAGCAGGTGCAGGTGCGGTCGTGCGAGGGGTAGCAGCCGGGGCCTGCGTCCGTGCGGGCGAACAGCTCCGCGGCTGGCTGCGCTTCGGCGGCGGGCGCGCTGGTGGGGAACGACTCCACCTGCAGCGCTTCGGGGCTCAGGGTGTGCCTTTTCATGCGATCGTCTCCGCGCGGAGGGTGAAATGAGGGGATACGGCCGGGCTGCGGATCGGCCGATCAGCAGCCGCGGCAGCTGAGCTCGCAGGTAAGGCACAGGTCCGGCTGCGTCTCCCCCGGCGGCGGGGAGGTGCCGCCGGGGTCCGTGATGTACGCCGCGTCGCCGCCGATGGCGGTGTCGGCGTGGGCGTGCGCGGTGCCTCGCGGGCCGCGCGCGCCGTCCGTGGCGAACGACTGCACCGCCAGGTCTTCCAGCCCCAGCTTGAGCTTGCGCATGGCTTTCTCCCGGGAGCGGGGGGTGCGCCGCCGCGCGGGAGCGGCGGCGCGGGGTACCGGCGGCAGCCGGTCAGCAGCAGTTGGTGAGCAGCTGGTCGGTGGCGCAGCACTCCGTGTTGTGGTGCGACGGGCAGATGGGCGTGCGCGCGGCGTTCAAGGCGTGCGCCTGCACCGTCCCCTGCGCCGGCTGCCCCTGTCCGGCGTCGAACGATTCCACGCGCAGCATGTCGGGGTTCAGAGTGAGCTTCTTCATCGTCTTTTTCCCTCGTCAGGTGCCGAAAAGGAACCGGGCGGCCGGAGAGTCCGGCCACCCGGCGGGCGACGTCAGATGGTGCACTCGGTGGCGTGGTGCGACGGACAGAAACAGGTGGCGCCGCAGCTGTACACGCCGGTGTTGTTGGCCTGCACCGTCCCGCGCTCCGGCTCGCGCTGCGGCTGCGGATCGAAGCTCACCACGGCGAGCACGTCGGGATCCAGCCTGAGCTTACGCATGGCTTCCTCCAGATACGGGTTCACGGATGTGCTGACGTTTCACGACGAATATCCATACGACATCCGCCTCGCGCAAGCTGTGACCGCAACGTGCACGGAGAGCCTGCCGCACCTGATCCGCCACCGTGATGCAGCCCCTCGGGCATCCCGCTCCGGCCCGCGGATTGCGCCCGTCCACCCCGCCGGCCTATCCTGTTCCGCCATCCTGAAAACGTCGTCGCGCCTGCCGCGGAGCCCGATCCGCCTCCACCGGCCGACGACCCGTCGATCGATCCGATGACCGAAGCCACGCACGCCGCCGAATCCACCGAATCCACCGAGCCGTCCGAGGGCGCCGTCGAGCGCGCGGAGGCGGCGGACGCGGTGCGCAGCCGCGGGCCGGAGGAGTTCCGCGCCCGCCGCGAGCGCCTTCTGGAGGCCATCAGCGGCGGCGTGGCGGTGCTGGCGGCCGCGCCGGAGCTGGTAAAGTCGCGCGACACCGAGGTCGTCTACCGCCAGAACAGCGACTTCTTCTACCTCACCGGCTTCCTGGAGCCGGGCGCCGTCGCCGTGTTGACGCCACACGACGCCGCGCACCGCTTTACGCTCTTCGTGCGCCCGCGCGACCCGGAAAAGGAGACGTGGAACGGCAAGCGCGCCGGCGTGGACGGCGCCCGCGAGCGCTTTGGCGCCGACGCGGCGTATCCCGTCGCCGAGCTGGACGAGCGGCTCAGGGCGCTGGTGGAGCCGGCGGACGCGCTGTGGTACGCCCTCCGCGCCGACGGCGGCGAGATGGACGCGCGGATGCTGCGTCTGCTGACGGGCTTTCGCGGCTCGCGGCCGCGGTCGGGAAAGGGGCCGTGGGACCTGCGCGACCCCGCGCAGCTGCTGGACCGCATGCGGCTCATCAAGGAGCCGGGCGAGCTGGCGCTGATGCGCGAGGCCGCGGACCTTGCCGCGCGCGGACACCTGGCCGCCATGCGCGCCGGCCGCCCCGGCGTGGGCGAGTGGGAGCTGCAGGCGCTGCTGGACCAGACCTTCCGCGCCCATTCCCCCACCTCGGGCACGTCGTTCCCCGCCATCGTGGGGTCGGCGGCGAACGGGACGATCCTGCACTACGTGACCAACGAGCGGCGCATCGAAGAAGGCGACCTGGTGCTGGTGGACGCGGGCGCGGACGTGGGCTTCTACTGCTCCGACATCACCCGCACCTTTCCCGCGTCCGGCCGCTTTTCCGCGCCGCAGCGGGCCGTGTACGAGATCGTGCAGCGCGCCCTGGAGGCGGCCATCGAGGCCGTGCGCCCCGGCGCGCCGGTCAAGGGGGTGCACGAGGCCGCGCGGGCGGTGCTGGTGCAGGGGATGATCGACCTCGGCTTGCTGGAGGGGGAGCCGGAGAAGCTGATCGAGGAGGAGAAGTTCAAGCGCTTCTTCATGCACAACACCTCGCACTGGCTGGGGCTGGACGTGCACGACCCCGGCCCGTACACGGAGCCTTCCGGCGAGCCGGTGGAGCTGCGCCCCGGGATGGTGCTCACGGTGGAGCCCGGCCTTTACATCCCCGAGACCGGCGACGACATCCCCGCGGAGCTGCGCGGCATCGGCATCCGCCTGGAAGACGACGTGCTGGTGACGGAGGATGGCCACGAAATCCTCACCCGCGCCGTCCCCATCGACCCCGACGAGATCGAGCGCATCTGCTCCGAATCCCGATCCTGACGCACGCAGGGGCGGCCGATCCACCGACCGCCCCTTCGCGCTTTCCAGCCGCCTCGAAACGCACAGCCCTGTCATTTCGAAGGAGCGCCCGCGCAGGACCATCCTTGCGCTAAACCCGGCGCGCGACTGAGAAATCTACTCTCTGCTGCTCGTGGCTCGTCGTGCGCCGCAGACGCGCGGGCCGCCAGCCGTTCCTTCTGACGCTCCTGAGCCGCCCACCGTCCGCGAGATCATCGCGCTGAACGGGCTGCGAGCATCCGCGGCTAGATTTCTCAGTCGGCGCCAGGGTTTTGCGTGGACTGCAGGATTCGCGTGGCGCCTCCTTCGAAATGACAGGTTTGCGCGATGTGCGAAGGGGCGGCCGATCCATCCGGTCGCCCCTTCGCGGTCCCAATCGCCGCCCTTCTCGCACGAATCT
>DASTVC010000624.1:0-34008 GCA_035759295.1 Longimicrobium sp.
GGCGCCGACCGGGCGCACGAGGGATTGTTCGAGCAGGCGGACGGCGGCACGCTCTTCCTGGACGAGATCGGCGAGCTCTCGCTTCCCCTGCAGGTCAAGCTCCTGCGCGTGCTGCAGGAAAGGAAGTTCCGCCGCGTGGGCGGCACCGGCGAGCGCGCCTCGGACGTGCGGGTGCTGGCGGCCACCGCGCGCGACCTGGTGGACGAGGTGCGCGAGGGCCGCTTTCGCGAGGACCTCTTCTATCGCATCAACGTGGTGCAGATCCACGTCCCCCCGCTGCGCACCCGCCCGGAGGACATTCCCCTCCTCGCCGAGCACTTCATCCGCCTGCACGGCGCGCGGTTGGGGGTGGAAACTTTCGATCTGCCGAAAGAGCTCGTGCCGGTGCTGGCCCAATACGGGTGGCCCGGCAACGTCCGCGAGCTGGAGAACGTGATCGAGCGCGCGCTGGTGCTCTCCGGCGGGCGCATTGGTATCGATCACCTGCCGCCACACGTGCGCACCGGCCGCCACCCGTTCGAGCTCCCCGACGCCGACGGCGACCTGTCCGTCAAGCGCCGCCTTCCCGCGCTGGAAAAGACGCTCATCGCGCGCGCCCTGGAGCGCTGCAAGGGCAACCGGACGAAAGCCGCCGAGATGCTGGACCTCTCCGTGCGTGCGCTCTCCTACAAGATCCAGGACTACGGACTCGAGTAGCAGTGCGTGAGTGCGTGAGTGCGTGAGTGCGTGAGAGTCCTCTCGTACTTTCGCACTCTCGCACTTTCGCACTTCCGCACTTGGGTTTGGGCGTGCCCCTCCGCTGCGCTCCGGGTCGGGCTGCGCGCGCCGTAGGCAACGATACAACTGTTGCCAACGGCGCCGAGCCCACGGCGCTCACCATCCTCTCCCCGTTTCCTCCCCGCTCGTGCGTGCGCGCCGTGTTCTCGGCCCTGCGGGCGCGCATCCCTCACGCATTCCTGTCGTAGTCGCCTGACTTTCCTCGTGTAGGCAGACACTGCCGGCTCACACGGAGGCACGGAGGTCACGGAGGTTGTTGATCCTCTGTGTCCTCCGTGCCCTCCGTGTGAGGCCCGTTCTTTTGCCGATCGACGGGAGCGCAGTTCTGTTTCCCGCCTCCGCACCGAACCCGCCACCCGCGCGCACCCTTGCGCGCTCAGCCGACGCTCCTCCTCCCTCTTACCTCCTTCTTCGCTCCGAAAACAAACCGGGAATCGTCACGCCACAGTCCCGAAATACTCGTTCGCGTACTGGCGACTCATGGTTTGGCCCTTTCATAACGCGCAGGTGAACGTAGCGGACAGTCCTCCGGGGCAGTCGCTGCCCTGGACCACCCGGTACGGAGGCGCGGCGAAAGGGAGGCGGCTGTGCGAGCGATCGAGGCGAGGGGCGGGTACACGCTGACGGAGCTGATCGTGACGCTGGTGATCTTCGGCATCCTGCTGGCGATCGCGGCGCCCAGGCTGGATGCATGGCTAGCCCACGTGCGCGCGCGCGGCGCGCTGAACCGGGTGGCCGGCCACCTGGCGTACACGCGGCAGATGGCCGTGCGCACGGGCGCACGCGCGCGGCTGGAGGTGGAGCCGTCGCCCGACTGCCCGGCGCCGCGCAGGGGCGCCGCGGGGTATCGCTACCGCATCTTTGCCGGGGGCGACAGCCTGGTGTACCTGGTGAACCTGCGGCTGGACGGCGCCCCCGTGTGCCTGACCACCAACCAGTCGGCCGAGGTGGTGTTCAACTCGCGCGGGCTGGTGGTGGGCTTCAACAACCGCACGATGAGCGTGCGGCAGGGAAACCATCCCCCCGTCTCGCTCACGGTCTCGGCCGTGGGCCGGGTGCTGAGGAACTGAGCGTGGGCCGCGCGCATCCGCCGCGGGACGCCGCGCCGGCCGCACCGGCGGACGTGCCCCGCGGGCCTCGTTCGCTGCGCGGCGGCGGGATACCGGGGTCGTGCCGCGGCAGCTGCCGCACGCCGCGCATCCGCGCGCCGCCGCCGCGGCAGGCACCCCGGCCGGCACGCGCGGTCCTGTACCCCGTGCCGGGAGCAGCCGGGAATGGCAATCTGCATGGAACAATGCAGGATTCCGCCCGATCCGGGGGGCGCGCGGCGCGTGCCGGTCTTGTAAACTACCTTCCTGCAACGACTTGGCGGAATGCCACGATCCGGCACACCCGTTGCCTTACCCAAGGCCAGCAGCGCACGAACGCGCTGAAGTACCCCACCGCCATCACCAAGGAAGACTCCAATGCGCAACCTGCGGAACAACAAGGGCTTCACGCTCATCGAACTCATGATCGTCGTGGTCATCATCGGCATCCTGGCCGCGATCGCGATCCCGAAGTTCAACTCGGTGTCCAAGAACGCCAAGCAGGCGGAAGCCGGCCCGGTGCTCAAGCAGATCTGCACCCTGCAGGGCTCCAAGTTCCAGGAAGTCGGCAGCTACGCCACCGCGCTGACCACCGCCGACCTGCCGGGCTGGGAAGATCCGGGCGCGAAGTACTTCACCTTCTCGACCAGCGGCACCACGGCCACCGCGACCCCGAACGCGCTGGGCACCTCGAGCGGCCTGACCTCGGTCACGATTACCTGCTAATCGTCGCTCCGACCCGCGAGTTCTTCTGAAAAAGGGGCCGGACCACTCCGGCCCCTTTTTCCTTCCCCCGAAGCTTTGGCGCTTCTATGTCTGATCGATTTCGCTCCGCCCAAAGCCGTCGCGGGTTCACGCTGATCGAGCTGATGATCGTCGTGGTCATCCTCGGGATCCTGGCCGCGATCGCGATCCCCAAGTTCAATCAGGTGTCCAAGCGGTCCAAGGAGGCGGAAGCGGCGCCGATCCTGAAGCAGCTGTACACGCTGCAGGAGCGGCATCACGCCGCGAACGGCGAGTACGCCACCTCCATTCCGCAGCTGGAAGGCGGCGCCTCGAACATGGTTTCGGGCAAGTACTACAGCTTCAGGCTGTCGTCGGGCGGGTCGTCCGCCTACGTGGCCTGCGGCGAGCCGCTGGACCCGTCGCTGGGGCTGAGCTCGTTCCGCGTCGACGAAACGGGTGACGTGAGCCCCGGTACCTGCTAGGTCCGGGCGCGCCGCGCCCGGTCCGGCACCCGAGACGTCGAGCTGTGCCACGGGCCGCCTCCGGGCGGCTTCGTCGTTGTAGCCGGCCAGGGCGCGTCACCCGGAAAAGATTTCCGGGTGTGGAAAGAAAAGAGGTTCGGGCACAGGAATAAATCGGCTCAATCACTGGATTTTATCGTCACCGGCACCGGGCACGGAAGTTGGAACAGGGAACCCACATGACCAGCGCATCCACTGTACGGCACCGGGACCGGCGGGGGGGATACACCCTGATCGAGCTCCTGATCGTGCTCGTTCTCGCGGCCATCATCTCGTCGATGGTGGTGCCCCGGTTCTTCAGCTTCGTCCGCCAGCTCTCGGCCCGCAGCGCGGTGTCGCAGGTGGTGGCGGACCTGGCCCTGGCCCGTACCCAGGCCGTGCGCGAAGGGCGCACCGTCTCGGTGCGCGTGACGGGCGCCAGCACGTACAAGGTGACGCTGGACAACGGGACGACCATTCTCAAGACCATCAAGACGGTGGACGTGAAGGGCGGGCAGCGCAACGTGACCATCTCGCCCAGCTCGGCGCGCGTGATCTTCGACTCGCGCGGCATGCTGGTCACGGGCTCGTCGGCGCAGCTGCTGATAAATCGCACGGGAAGGACGGACACCGTGAGCGTTTCGGCCGTAGGGAGGGTGTATCGTGGTGGAAACTGAGACGACGCCGGGCGCCGCGCCCGTGCTTTCGCGGAGGGACCGCGCCGGCTTTACGCTGGTGGAGGTGCTGATCGCCATGGTGGTGCTGGCGGTGGGGTTGCTGGCGCTGGAGTCGCTGGCCATCGGCGCCAGCCGCAAGATCGCCACGGCCAACCGCATGACGGAGTACACGCTGATCGCCTCGCAGCAGCTGGAGACCATGCAGCAGCGCGCGCGGCTGGGGCTGAACCCGCAGTCGGGCAACCAGGTGCTGGCCAACGGGACCCTGGTGGCCACCACCGTCGCGCAGAACGTCCAGGGCGCCAGCCGGCTGTGGACCATCACCGTGACGGTGACCCCGCCCAGCGGCAGCCGCGTGGGCATCAGCGCCCTTACCCCTACCACGGTGACCGGCATTGTCTCCCAGTAGCCTTTCCCCCGGGCGGCGCGGCTTTACCCTGGTCGAGCTGCTGATCTCGCTGGTGATTGGCGCGCTCATCATCACCGTGGTGCTGAAGTTCGTGAGCGGGCAGACGCGCCTTACGACCATGCAGAGCGGCCGCGAAGAGGTGCAGCAGAACGCCCGCGGCGCCCTGGAGATGGTGGCCAGCGACCTGCGGGGCGCCATCCCGGCGGGGATCGAGGTGGGCGACGCCGACGCCATCGAGGTCATGCTGCCGCGCCGCTGGGGAATCGTGTGCTCGCAGGTGGGGACCACCCAGACGGTGGTGGCGTTTCCCGACGTCGCGCAGCCCACGCCGGTGGGGGCCGACGCCGGCCTCCTCTTGCAGCCGCTGGGCACCACCAACTGGCTCCCCCTGCTCCCCACGCGCGCCACCGTGGCCGACACCACCCGCCTGGTGGCGACCACGGCGTGCGCCGCCCAGAACCCCTCGGGGAGCCTGGTGGCGTACCGCCTGACCGGGGCGAACCACCCGGCGGTGGCCGCGGGCTCGACGGTGGCGCTGTACCAGCGGGTGCGCTACGACGTGCGCACCTCGCGCGGCGAGCCGTGGATCCACCGCAGCAACGGGATGTCGGGGGGCGTGTTTTCCATGCAGCCGCTGGCCGGGCCGGTGGACGCGGCGGCGGGCGGCATCAGCTTTACCTACTTCACCGGCACCCCCCCCGTGGCGCTGGGCGCCGCGCCGGGGGGCAACGCCTCGACCTCGGCGCTGAGCCAGATCCGGCTGCGCGTGCGGATGAAGAGCCGGCTGGGAAGCAATCCGCAGACGGAGTTCGACTCCGCCACGGTGCAGCTCCGCAACTAGAACCGAGGATGAACATGTTGAACCGTATGACACGGCTTGCGGCGGACCGCCGGGGCGTTGCGCTGCCGGTGGCGCTGTTCGGCCTGGTGGCGGTAAGCCTGCTGGTCACCACGGCGCTGCTCACCTCGTCGACCGAGTACGCCATCAGCGCGGGGCACCGCACGGCGGCCGGCTCGCTGTACAACGCCGACGCGGCGCTGGAGCAGTACCTGTTCGACCGCGCGCAGGCGGGGGGGCTGAGCTGGCTGACCGACACGAACGCCGGGGTGGCCCGCGGCCCGGACGGCCGCAACTACCAGGTGCAGGTGGCCCGGCTGTCGTGGAACAGCGTCATGACCACCGACCCCATGACGGCCACGGAGGTGTACTCGCTGGTGGCGCTGCCGCAGGACCTTCGCGGGCGCGGGGTGGGGGCGTTCGTCCGTACCCGGCGCGAGGCGCCCCGGCTGAACGCGAACATCAACGCGGGCGCCACCTCGGGCGGCGACCTCAAGGTCTCGGGCAACGCCACCATCTCGGACGGGCGCAGCGGCGTGAACTACTGCAACGCCCAGGACAGCACCAGCGACTACGCGGTGCAGGTCACCAAGGGGGCCAAGATCGACCTGGGCAACAACGCCGCGAGCAACCTGGAGGGGGCCGCCGACACGGCCGACTTCACCAAGGCGGAGCTGGAGCGGCAGATCCTGGGGCCCAACCTTACCCTGGTGGGCATGGCCGACATGGCGCAGTACAAGTTCGGGCGGCGCTGGAACCGGCCGGACTTCGACACCCAGGTGATCAACGGCGACAACACCGTGGGGGCCGACACCATGTACAACTGGGGGTGCCCGCAGCAGCTGCTGGTGGGCTTTACCTGCCCCAACACCTCGGCGACGCGCTTTCGCACGGTGGCCATCGACGCGGGCGGCGGCAGCGTCAAGATCAATGGCCGGTATGGCCAGGGCGTGATCATCGTCCTGAACGGAAGCCTGGAGATCCAGGGCAACTTCACGTTCAAGGGGATCATCCTGGTTGAGAAGGACATGTACATCCGCGGCGGCGCGGCGGGGCAGGAGTCAAAGCTCGAGGGCGGCGTGATCGCGTTCGGCGCGTCGAGCACGGTGGAAGACAACATCACCGGCACGGCCACCATCAAGTACAACACCTGCGCCAACGCCGAGGCCATGGCGGCCTTCAACCAGAACGCGCTGCAGAGCGCCATGCAGCGGCGCAACGGCGCCACATTCGCCTGGTACGAACTGATACGCTAACCTCCGCCGGGGCAGGGTTTAGCGCGGGCATGTCGCGTCCATCTTGACGAGCGCGCATGCCCGCGCTAACGTGTTGAACAACCTTCCCGATCCATACCCTTTCACGCTTTCCGCCGCGGCCGGTTTTTGCGGGCCGCGCCCAACACGGACTCCACGCCGAGGCCCATGGTTTCCTTTCTGCGCCGCAACAAGAGCACGGTCGGCCTCGACATCGGCAGCGGCTTCATCAAGGTCGCCGTGATCGACCATTCCGGCCCCGAGCCGGAGCTGGTGCACGTGTCGCACACGCCGCTCATTGCCGACGCCATCGTCGAGGGCGAGGTCATGGACCCGCAGATCGTGGTGCAGACGGTCAAGTCGCTCATGGAGTCCTCGGGCGTCAAGCCGAAGCGTCTCGTCGCCTCGGTGGGCGGCCGCGACGTCATGGTGAAGAAGATCCAGATGGACCGCATGAAGGAGGCGGACGCGCGCGAGGTCATTCGCTGGGAGGCTGAGCAGTACGTGCCCTTCGACATGGAGAACGTGCAGCTGGACTTCCAGATCCTGGACCCGCTCGACGACGGGCTGCAGATGAACGTGCTGCTCGTGGCCGCCAAGCGCGACGTGGTGGACCAGAAGGTGGGGCTGCTGCGTGACGCCGGGCTGGGTCCCACCGTCATCGACGTCGACTCCTTCGCGCTGCACAACGCCTTCGAGTACAACTACCCCGAGGCCATGGAGGGGGTGGCGGCGCTGGTGAACGTGGGCCACGAGATCAGCACGGTGAACGTGCTGCAGGACGGCGCCATGGTGCTCACCCGCGACGTGCCCTTCGGCTCGCGCAAGCTGCGCGAGGACCTGCGCCGCATGCACGGCCTTACGGTGGAAGAGGCCGACGCCGTGCTGCAGGGCCGCTCCGAGCGCGCGCGCGAGTTCGAGGAGCTGCTGCGCGGCGGCGCCGAGGACCTGGCGGTGGGGGTGGAGCGCGCCCTGGCCTTCCTGGGCGCGGCGGATGGAGTGACGGGGGCCGGCCGCGTGTTCGTGTGCGGCGGCGGCGCCCGCATCCCCGGGCTGGTGGACGTGGTGGCGGCGCGGCTGCGCGCCCGCACCGAGGTGGCCTCGCCGCTGCAGCGCCTGCGCGCGCGCCCGGGGGTGACCTCCTTCTTCGCCGTGGACGAGCTGGCGCCCATGCTGATGCTGTCGGTGGGACTGGCGCTGCGCCAGGCCGCCTGAGGGCGGCGCCCCCCGCACCCCGACCGTAAGACCAACGTGATCGAGATCAACCTGCTTCCCAGCGGCACCCCGCGGCGCCTGGCGTCGTCGTCGTCGCGCCGGGCCCCGGGCGGACCTTCGCTCCCCAGCCTGGGCGCCGACCCGCGCGTGGCCGGGCTGGCCGGCGCGGCCGTGCTGCTGGCGCTGCTGGGGGCGTACTGGTTCTGGACCTCGGGGTCGGCCCGCGGCAGCCTGCAGGCGCAGGTGGACGCCGAGGCGGCCGACTCCGTGCGGCTGGAGCGCACCATCGCCCTGATGAAGACGCTGGACACCCGGCGCGACACCATCGACCGCAAGATGGAGGTCATCCGCCAGGTGGACACCCGGCGCTACGTGTGGCCGCACCTGATGGACGAGGTGAGCCGCGCCACGCCCCCCTTCATGTGGCTGACCAAGCTGGCGGTGGTGGAGGACGAGGAGGCGCCCCCGCCCGCGCCCACCCCCGGCGCGCCCGCCAAGACCGACTCGGCCAAGGCGGACAGCGCCCGGGCGGCCGCGGAGGCCGTGCTGGCGCCCGCGGGGCCGGTGTTCACCCTGGAAGGGAACGCGGGGAGCACGGAGTCGCTCACCCGCTTCATGAAGAACCTGGAGGCCTCGCCCATGATCCGCGAGGTGGCGCTGGTAACCAGCGAGCGCGACGACGTGCAGGGACGCACGGTGCTCAAGTTCACGCTGGAGGCGCGGTGGGAGGAGCCCGACTCCGCCTTCGTCGAGACCATCCCCCTTCTCACCGTGCGGTGACCTGACATGGCGCTTCCCCCCCTGGACCCGCAGCAGCGCAAGCAGCTCCTGTACGGCGGACTGGCCCTGGCGCTGGTGGCCTTCGGCTTCTACGACCGCGTGTACACGCCCCGCAAGGCGCAGATCACGGCGCTGGAGACGCGGCTGGAGACGCTGAAGACGGTGAACACGCGCAGCCGCGCCATCACCCGCGGCGCCGAGGGCGCCATGGACCAGCAGCTGGCGCTGTACCGCCAGCAGCTGGAGCTGGCCGAGGGGCTCATCCCCAGCGACGAAGAGCTTCCCAACCTGCTGGACGCCATCTCGGCCGAGGCGCAGCGGACGGGGGTGGAGCTCACCCTCATCCAGCCCGTGGGCGCCACCGAGGAGCAGTACTACACGCGCCGCGTGTACGACATGGCGGTGACGGGCGGCTACCACCAGATCGGCGAGTTCCTTACCCGGGTGGCCAGCCTGCCGCGCATCGTGACGCCGACGAACCTGACGGTGGCCCCGGCCGCGGACCCGCCCGGCGGCGCCCCGGCGCGCCCCGGCGCCCCCGCGGTGCTGGAGGCCAGCTTTTCCGTGGAGACCTACGTGATTCCCAGCACCCCGGTGGACGACGATGCGAGCGCCTGAGCGCACCCTGCTTACGCTGGCGGCGCTGGCCCTTTCGGCGGCGGCGGCCGTGGCGCAGGCGGCCCCGGCGCGCCCCGCAGCGGCGGGCGCCGCCCCCGCGGCCCCGGCCGAGGCGTCGCTCCCCGAGGCCGAGGTGTACCGCCGCGAGGTGTTTCAGTACCCCGCCGCCGGCGGCCGCCCCGACCCCTTCCAGCCGCTGGTGAGCGGCGAGGAGATGGGGGTTCGGGTGCAGGACCTGAAGCTGGTGAGCGTGATCTACAGCGGCAACCCGGGCACCTCGGTGGCCACCTTCACCCTGCCGGACAGCACCCAGCGGGTGCGGCTGCGGGTGGGGCAGCGGCTGGGCTCGGTGACGGTGGTGCGCATTCAGCCGCGGCGGGTGGACGTGCGCGAGGACGAGATGGGCGTGAGCCGCGTGTACTCGCTGGAGCTGGAGCGCCCGCGCCGCGGTGTGACCACCCCCGGGCAGCCCGCCGCGCCGTCCCCGGCGGCCCCGGCGGCCGCTCCCGCACAGCGACCCGCGGCCGGAGGCCGCCCGTGATGACCCACACACCCCGAGCCAAGAGGCTTTCGATGATGGTGCGCAACGCGGTGTTCGCGCTGCTCGTTCCCGCGCTGCTGGCCGCGGCCCCCGCGCCGCCGGCCGCGGACGGAAGCGTCGCGGCGCTCCGGCTGGAGGGGCGCGAGGGGCGCACCGAGCTTACGGTGGAGATCGCCGGCGGCGAGGTGCACTGGACGGACTTTGCCCTGGGCGGCCCCCCGAGGGTGGTGGTCGACATCGAGAACGCCGTCCTTGACCTGCCCAGCAGCCGCTACGAGGGGCTGGACCGCGGCGGGGTGCGCGGCGTGCGCACCAGCCAGCACGCCCCCGACGTGGTGCGGGTGGTGCTGGACCTGGACCGCGAGACGGCGTACCGGGTGGAGCGGGTGGGCGAGGGGCTGCGCATCTCGCTGCAGTCCGGCGCCACCGCCTTCCAGCCCTGGCGCAGCGGCGCCGCCCGCCCGGCAGGGCAGACGGCGCAGTCGGCGCCGCGCCCGCAGGGGCAGCCGCAGAACCGGCCGGCGCAGCAGAGCCAGGCGCGCCGCATCACGGTGAGCTTCGAGAACACCGAGATGCGCGACGTGCTGGCCACCTTCGCCGAGTTCTCGGGGCGCTCCATCATCGCGGGGACGGACGTGTCCACCATCGTGGTGGACGGGGTGACCTTCACCAACCAGCCCTGGGACGTGGCGCTCATCACCCTGCTGCAGGCGTACGGGCTGGCGGCCGAGGAGCTGTCGGGCGGCATCATCCGGGTGGACCAGGTGGAGCGGCTGGCGGCCCGCGTGGCGGCCGAGCCGCTGGTGACGCAGGCCATCCGCGTGAACTACGTCCCCGCGGGCGACCTGGCGCGCACCTTCGAGAGCATGATGAGCGAGCGCGGCAACATCGTCGCCGACACCAGCACCAACACGCTCATCGTGACCGAGGTGGACCGGGTGGTGCGCGACATCCAGGCGCTGGTGACCACGCTGGACGTGCCGGTGCCGCAGGTGGCCATCGAGGCCAAGATCATCTTCGTGGACCGCACGCAGCTGGAGGCGCTGGGGATCCGCTACGACCTGAAGGACTTCCAGGGCAACTCGTTCGGCGGCCTGGTGGAAAGCCCGCTGTACGACCCCGTGACGGGGCTGCCCACGGGCACCAGCACCCCCGACGACCGCTTCGTGCTGGGCGGACCCTCCATCGGCGCGGTGGGCAACGCCGACGCCGACGTGGAGGACGCCACCCTGGACGTGGCGGTGAGCCTGCTGCTGGCCAACCGCTTCTCGCTCATCGCGCTGGTGAGCGCGCTGCAGACCACCGACATCGCCGACGTGCAGGCGATGCCGCAGATCACCATGCTGGACAACACCACCTCGCGCATCTTCGTGGGCGAGGAGATCACCTTCCTCACCGCCTCCACACAGGGCGGCGGCGGGGCCGGGGGCGTGGGCGGCGGGGCGGCCACCGGCGGCGTGACGCTGCAGCCGGTGCAGGTAGAGGCGGGGATCGAGCTGGAGGTGACGCCGCACATCACCGCCGACGGGCGCGTGCGCCTGGCGCTGCGGGCGGAGAACTCCAACCCCCGCACCACCGAGAACAACCTGCTCAACGTGGCCCGCCAGCAGGCCGAGACGGCGGTGCTGGCGCAGGACGGCGAGACGATCGTGATCGGCGGGCTTACGGTGACGCGGGTGGAGGAGACGCGCAGCGGCATTCCCTTCCTGATGGACCTGCCCCTGCTGGGCGGGCTGTTCCGGAACACCCGCCGCAGCGAGAGCAAGCAGGACCTCCTCATCCTGGTCACCCCCCACATCGTACGGCAGCCGGGCTGAGCGCCGGCGCTGAACTTTTCAGAGGTACCCTTCCCATGAAACTGCTCCGAAACAGGGCCGCCCGGGTGGCGGCCCTGATGGGCGCCGCCCTCCTTGCGGCCTGCGACGCCTCCGGCAACCCGTTCGTCTCCAAGCCGGTGCCCCCCGACTCCACCGCCACCCCGGGGTCGGCGGACAGCGTGGCCCCCGTGGTGACGATCGTCCTTCCCGACACGGGGACGGACAACGTGGCCGTGGGCGACTCGGTGTTCGTGCGGGCGCACGTGACCGACAACGTGGGCGTGGAGACGGTGACCGTCGAGGGCTTTGCCGTGCGCGGCAGCAGCGCGCTGGGCACGGCCACCCGCGTGGACCGCTTCAGCACCAAGACGGTGAACCTGCGGGCCGGCGGCACGCTGGTGCGCGACACGACGATCGACCGCTTCCTCATCGCCAACACCGACACCCTTCCCGAGGGGAACGTGTTCGTGGTGGTGACGGCGCGCGACACGGCCGACGGCGTGGACGCCGACACGGTGCAGATCAACCTGGGCGGTCCGCGGGTGGGGGTGTCCACCACGCTGACCGACTACTACGCGGGGACGCAGATCCCCGTGCGGCTCACGGCGTCGGATACCCGCGACCTGCTGAGCTCGGTGACGCTCACCCTGACCGGCGCGGTGCAGACCAGCCAGGTGATCCCGTTCTCCTCGGCGCGGGCGGCGTTCGACACCACCATCCAGGTCCCCATCCCCCTGGCGGCGCGGGGAGACGTCCGCATCTCGGCCACCACCATCTCCGGAAGCAACCTGGTGGGCGTGGCCACGCCGGTGACGGTGACGGTGCTGGAGCCGGCCGTGGATCACGACGTGCCCAGCGCCACGCTGCAGTTCTCCCTGGCCGAGCGGGTGGAGCAGGCCGACTCGTTCTCGGTGACGGTGACGGGGCTGGACGACAACCGGGTGGACTCGGTGGGCGTCACGGTGCTGGCCATCCGCCGCGACGTGTCGCCGGTCGACTCGGTGCGGGTGTACGTGGGGCGCGGCGAGGGATCCAGCGCCACCTTCCGCTTCGCCTACGCCGACCTGGGGCTTGACCCGTACGCCACCTTCGAGGTGGACCTGGAGATCACGGGGTGGGCCAAGGACGTACAGGGCAACTGCGGCGCGGTTACCCGCGAGAACGCGCCGCAGGAGCTGGCCTGCGTGGTGACGCCCGGCGGCTACCGCCTGTCGTCGGGCTCGGGGCGGCTGGTGCGGGTGTTCCTGGCCCGCGGCGTGACCATCGACCGGCCGGGTCCGGCCGGCACCGACGTGGTGGCCGACCTGGTGGCCGACAGCACCCGGGTGTACCTGAGCAACTTCACGCGCAACCGTGTGGACGTGCTGCCGCTGGGCGGGCTGGCGTACGGCACCCCGGTGGCGGTGGGCTCGCAGCCGTGGGGGCTGGCGCTGGGCCGGTTCCGCGACTCGCTGTACGTGGCCAACAGCGGCGGCACCAACATCTCGGTGATCCCGCTGGGCGGCGGCGCGCTGCACGAGGCCGAGGACAAGCGCATCTTTACGCGCAACGAGCGGCTGTTCGGGGTGGTGTACGACGTGGAGACCGGCGAGGCGACCACGGTTACGCTGCACGACTACTCCGACCGCCCGCAGTTCCTGGCGCAGGCCAGCAACGGCCTGCTGCTGTACTCCACGCGGCCCACGCCGGCGGCGGAGGACGGGACGGTGCGCATCTACGATCCCAACAAGCTGCGCTCGGAGATCTTCACGGGGTACGTGGACCGCCACACGGCCGGCCGCGGGCTGGTGGTGAACGCCGACTCGGCGTTCTACCTGCCCCCCGGCGACGTGCTGGTGTGCCCGCGCCGGCGCATTGGCGACACCACGGACCCGGGCTGCGTCTCGGGGCTGCCCCGCGACGTGTCGGCCGCGCTGACGGCCATGCGGGCGCTGCCGCCCAACGCGTCCGGCGGCCGGTACGACACGCGGCTGGACCTGGGCGCCGACGTGCGCGAGGTGGGCTTCGCCGACACCACCTTCGTGGCGGCCAGCACGGACCGGCGCTACCTGGCGGTGGGCGAAGGCGTGCGCGATACCGCGCGGATCCCCCTGTTCGAGGCGGTGGGCGATTCGCTGGTGCAGCGCGGCGACGTGCGCGACCTGATCAGCAACGCCTCCGAGCGGGTGATCGGGCTGGGGATCAACCGCGACGGCAGCCTGGGCGTGGCGCGCGGCGAGCAGGCGTACTTCTTCAACAGCACGCTGCGCCTGCAGGGCGTGATGGAGAGCGGCTCGCCCACGGGTGGCGTGGCCATGCACCCGGAGAACGCCAACTACCCCGGCGGGCCGCTGCGTCTGGCGTTCGTCTCGGGGAGCGAGGGCGGGCGTCCGTACATCGACGTGCTGAACACCTTCAACTTCTTCCGGGTCACGCGCATCTACCTGCGCGACGCGGTGGTGGGCGCGCTGGTGGTGGCCCCCCGCGCGCCAGGCGACCCGGCCTCGGTGAACCTGCGGCTGTACGCGCTCACGACGACGGGCGTGCTGTCGCTCCCCGTCACCAACGCTGACCTGCCGTGAGGTGAACCGGTGAACGGGTGACTCCGCGAGGGGGAACCCGGGTGGGATGAGATCGGGGTCCGGTGCCATGCGCCGGACCCCGACTCGCGTCTAGACAGAACTGCTTGTTTCAGGTTCATCGCGGACTTTGTTGCACGCCCCGCGGGGCGGAACGCGATGGCGGGGTCACCATACGCGACCCGTGTCCTGTACGTCCGCCGTTGTGGGTCGCACCGGGCTTCCCTGGGGACCTCGGGAACGGCGGACGGATCGAAGCGCGGCAGGGGGCCATCCGCGTTTTTCTGGCAACCCCTTTCCCGCCGCAGCGCCCCGCAACCCACCATTCCGGCTTCACCCGATGCGCGATCCCGCGAACCGTCCCCGCGCGTGGCTCCTTTAGGGAACGCCCCGGCTTTCACGCGGACCCAGGCTTCGCCAGATCGCGCATCGGGTGTTCGTGGAGGGCTGACTCCGGTGCGCTTGCGGCTGGCGGTCGGCGCCGGGCCGGGAACGAGGATGGCGGGATAGGTATCTCCCAGAAAACGCGGATGGCCCCCTGCCGCGCGTCCATCCCTCTGCCGTTCCCGACGCATCCACACAAAAGTGGAGCAACCCCCCGCCTGCCGACGTGCCCTGACACCATGCTCTGCAGCTCGGATGATCTCGCCCTTGCAGGCCGTTACCCGCAGGTTGCAACCAGATCCGCGATCAACCTTGTTTCATACGGAGGGCACGGAGAACATTGAGGATCAAGGACTCTCGCACTCACGCACTCACGCACTTCCGCACTCACGCACTCACGCACTCTCGCACTCACGCACTCACGCACTCACGCACTCACGCACTTCCGCACTCACGCACTCACGCACTCACGCACTCACGCACTCTCGCACTTCCGTACCTCCGCACCCCGTACCTTCGTACCCATTTCCCCTCCGTACTTTCGTACTTTCGCACTCTCGTACTATCTTCCCCGCATGCCGACCTTCCGCTTCACCACCGCGGGCGAGTCGCACGGGCCCGCACTGGCGGCGGTCGTGGAGGGACTTCCCGCCGGCTTGACGATTTCCTCGGACGAGATCGACCGCGAGCTCCGCCGCCGACAGGGCGGGTACGGGCGCGGCGGCCGCATGCGCATCGAATCCGACCGCGCCGAGATCCTCTCGGGCGTGCGCCACGGCGAAACGCTGGGCTCGCCCGTCACGCTCCTCGTGCGCAACCGCGACTGGGCCAACTGGACGGAGCCCATGTCGCCCGTCCCCGTGGACACGCAGGCGGACGACGAGGCCATGCGCCGCGTCTTCTTTCCCCGTCCCGGCCACGCGGACCTGGTCGGCGCGCTGAAGTACGACCGCACCGACGCCCGCGACATCCTGGAGCGCGCCAGCGCCCGCGAGACCACCATGCGCGTGGCCGCCGGCGCCCTGGCCAAGCAGCTGCTGGCGGCGCTGGGGATCGAGATCGGCAGCCACGTGGTGTCCATCGGCGGCGTCGTCGCGAACGTGCCGGAGGAGCTGCCGGCCGATCTGAACGCGGCGTCGGATCCCTCGCCCGTGCGCTGTCTGGATGCGGAGGCGGAGGGGCGGATGATCGACCTGATCGACGCCGCCAAGCGCGACGGGGACACGCTGGGCGGGGTGGTAGAGGTCGTCGCCCGAGGCCTTCCCGCGGGGCTGGGATCGCACGTTTCGTGGGACCGCAAGCTGGATGGGCGGCTGGCGGCGGCGCTGATGTCCATCCAGGCCATCAAGGGGGTGGAGGTCGGCCTGGGCTTCGAGGCGGCGATGCGCCCCGGCAGCCGCGTGCACGACGCGATCACGCGCGATGCGGCGGCGCAGCGGGCCGGGGGATTCGGGCGGGTGGGGAACCACGCGGGGGGGCTGGAGGGCGGCATCACCACCGGGCAGCCGCTGGTCTGCCGCGCGGCGATGAAGCCCATCTCCACGCTGATGACCCCGCTGGGCACGGTGGACCTGCGCACGGGCGAGGCGGCGGAGGCGGTGCGTGAGCGCTCGGACGTCTGCGCGGTTCCCGCGGCGGGGGTGGTGGCGGAGGCGATGGTGGCCATCGTCCTGGCTGGCGCCGCGCTGGAGAAGTTCGGCGGGGACGCGCTGGGCGAGCTGCGGCGCAACTTCGACGCGTACTGCGCCCACATCCGCGCCCGCGGCGCCTTCACGGGCTGAGGGGCTAGGGCGGAGACCGGCGTCCGTGTCGGGCGGCCAGCCGCGTCTGCGACGCGCGGCCCTCTCCCCCGCCGTCTTCGCCGCTCGTTCCTCGCGGCTCGCGGCGACCCCTCCCCCAAACTGCGGGGGAGGGGTGATGGGGCAAGATTGGTCGCGCGGGATCGAAGTCCACCTCCCCCAGGGTTTTTTGGGGGAGGTGCGAGCCTAAGCGAGTAAGGGGGCGCACTGTCAGGCGTCAGTTCGATGCCTGCCGAAGCGCGATCGAATTCTCCCCTCTCCGTGAGGAACGAACGGGGAGGGGCCGGGGGAGGGGCACCGCGTCGGGCGCAGTTCGATGCCATTCGATGAATCGCCGTGACGAGTCCAGCTTCCGCTGACCCTCCCATCGCCCGCGTGGTTCTGGTGGGGATGATGTGCTCGGGGAAGTCGGCGGTGGGGGCGGAGCTGGCGCGGCGGCTGGGATGGACGCACCTGGACCTGGACCGCGAGATCGAGCGCGCGGCGGGGCAGGCGGTCCGTGAGATCTTCGCCATCGAAGGCGAGGCGGCGTTCCGGCGGATGGAGGCGGAGGCCACGGCCCGCGTCGCCGATCGATCCGGGGTCGTCCTTTCCCCCGGCGGCGGGTGGATCACCAACCCCGATCTTCTCGATTCCCTGGGCCCGGGCACGCTCTGCGTCTGGCTGCAGGTATCCCCCGAAGAGGCGGTGCGGCGCGCGGGGGCGGAGCCGGGGGAACGCCCCTTGCTCGCCGGTGCGGACCCGCTGGCGGCCATCCGCCGGCTGCTGGCGGAGCGCGAACGCTTCTACGCCCGCGCGGACCTCGAAGTGCTCACCGACGGCAGATCCGTTGGCGAGCTGGCGGACGAAATCCAAAATGTGATCCGCGCCCGGGCACACACGCCCGGCTGACCGCGGCTGAATCCCCTGGAAGAACTGATGGCCGGCAAGAACAACACGCGGCTGGTGGTGGTGGAGTCGCCCACGAAGGCCAAGACGATCCGCGGCTTTCTGCCGGCGGGGTACCGCGTGGCGGCCAGCATGGGCCACGTGCGCGACCTGCCGGAAAGCGCCACCGACATCCCCGCGAAGTACAAGGGCCAGGAGTGGGCTCGGCTGGGTGTGAACGTCGATGCCGACTTCGAGCCGCTGTACATCGTGCCCGGGAAGAAGGCAAAGATCGTCTCCGAGCTCAAGGCGCTGCTCAAGGACGCGGACGAGCTCATTGTCGCGACCGACGAAGACCGCGAGGGGGAGAGCATCGGGTGGCACCTGGTGCAGGTGCTGAACCCCAAGGTGCCCGTCTCGCGCATCGTCTTTCACGAGATCACGCCCGAGGCCATCCGGGAGGCGCTGGCGAGCCCGCGGCAGATCGACGAGGACCTGGTGCGCGCGCAGGAGACGCGGCGCATCCTGGACCGCCTGGTGGGCTACACGGTCAGCCCGCTGCTGTGGAAAAAGATCTCCACGGGCCTCTCCGCCGGCCGCGTGCAGTCCGTCGCCGTCCGCCTTCTCGTCAACCGCGAGCGGGAGCGGCGGGCGTTCCGATCCGCCACCTACTGGGACCTGAAGGCCACCCTGCTGCGCGGCATCACCCCCTTCAGCGCGGTGCTGACGGCGGTGGGCGGCAAGCGGGTGGCGGCGGGCCGCGACTTCGACGAAAACACGGGCCGACTGAAGTCCAACGACGTCGTCCTTCTGGGCGAGGCGGAGTCGAAGTCGCTGCAGGAGCGGCTGCGGGCGGCGGCGTGGAAGGTGGCGGAGACGGACGAGAAGCCCACGGTGCGCCGTCCGTATCCCCCGTTCACCACATCGACGCTTCAGCAGGAGGCCAACCGCAAGCTACGGCTGAGCGCGCGAGACACCATGCGCATCGCGCAGCGGCTGTACGAGGAGGGCCTGATCACGTACATGCGTACGGACAGCGTCCACCTGAGCGACCAGGCCATCAAGGCGTCGCGCAGCCGCATCCGCTCGCTGTACGGCGACAACTACCTCAGCCCCCAGCCGCGCCAGTTCACCACCAAGTCCAAGGGCGCGCAGGAGGCCCACGAGGCCATCCGCCCCGCCGGCACGGAGATGCGCACGGTGGAGGAACTGCGGCTGACCGGCGTGGAGGGCGCGCTGTACGACCTTATCTGGAAGCGCACCGTCGCCAGCCAGATGGCCGAGGCGCGGCTGACCTACCTGACGGCGACCATCCAGGCCGACAACGCCACCTTCCGCGCGTCCGGCAAGCGCATCGACTTCCCGGGCTTCTTCCGCGCCTACGTGGAGGGGCAGGACGATCCCGACGCGGCGCTGGAAGACCGCGAGGAGCCGCTGCCGCCGCTGGCCAAGGGCGACGACCTGGCGCTGCGCGCGCTGGAAGCGCTGAGCCATTCCACTCAGCCGCCGGCTCGCTATACCGAAGCCACGCTGGTGAAGATGCTGGAGCAGGAGGGGATCGGACGCCCCAGCACCTACGCGAGTATCATCGGCACCATCATCGATCGCGGGTACGTGGAGCGGGTGGCCAACAACCTGGTGCCCACGTTCACCGCTTTCGCGGTCACGGGGCTGCTGGAGAAGAACTTCCCCTCGCTGGTGGATACGAAGTTCACCGCGAAGATGGAGGATGACCTGGACGAGATCGCCGAGGGGCAGGCGCAGTGGCTGCCGTACCTGCGCGACTTCTTCCTGGGCGCCGACGGACTGGACGAGACGGTGAAGCGGGGGCAGGAGTCCATCGACCCCCGGGAGGCGTCGACGGTGATCCTGGAGGACCTGGGCGCGCGGGTGCGCATCGGCCGCTTCGGCCCCTTCGCGGAGACGGAGTCGGACGGCGAGACTTTCACGGCGTCGCTGCCGGAGGGGATCGCGCCGGCGGACCTGACGGCGGAGCAGGTGTCGCAGCTGGTCCGCGCCAAGGCCGAGGGCCCGGACATCCTGGGCAAGGATCCGGAGACCGGGAAGCCGATCCTGATGCTGCAGGGCCGCTTTGGCCCCTACGTGCAGCTGGGCGAGGCGGAGGAGGGATCCAAGGCCAAGCCCAAGCGTGCCTCGCTGCCGAAGGGGATGAACCCGGCGGATCTGAAGCTGGACTTCGCGCTGCAGCTCCTCTCCCTCCCCCGCACGCTGGGGAAGCACCCGGATACGGGGAAGGAGATCCAGGCGAACGCGGGGCGCTTTGGCCCGTACGTGGTGCACGACGGCGACTTCCGCTCGCTGGCGAAGACTGACGACGTCTACACGGTCGATCTGGCCCGCGCGCTGGAGCTGATCTCGCAGCCCAAGGGCGGGCGCGGCCAGCGCGCCGCGATCGAACCACTGCGCACCATCGGCGCGCACCCGAAGGACGGGGAGCCGGTGAACCTGTTTGAGGGGCGATACGGGCCGTACGTAAAGCACGGCAGCGTGAACGCGTCCATCCCCAAGGGAACGGGGCCGGACGAGGTGACGCTGGAGCAAGCCGTCACGCTCCTCGCCGAGCGAGAGGCCGCCGGCCCGCCCGCGAAGAAGGGCGGGCGCGGACGCGCCGGCTCCGCGCGGACCTCGCGTCCCGCGGCGAAGTCGGCGTCGAAGACCAAGGCGGACACGGCGGCGAAGAAGCCCGCGCGCGCCGCCAAGTCGCGGACCGCGGCCTCGGCTCGCAAGTCGGCCGCCAAGTCCACGGCGCGCACAGCGTCGAAGACCGCCGCCAGCCGCACCGGCTCCAAGAAGCCGAAGTAGCAGGATCTGCGCGGGGCTTGCGCCGAAGGGTTAGATTGCCCTCCTCCGGGTTCGGGGGAGGGCAAGGCGTTTGGGGTGGATGCGGACGGTTCCGCGCGAGGGCAGCGCCCCCTCCGGGCGGGCACCACCCGCCCACCTCCCCCAAAAAAGACTGCGGGAGGTTGAGGTAGGGCAGGCGGCGTAGTGCTTCGGACCGGGTGGAGCGGGATGGTGGGCCGCCCCCCTCCCCGGCCCTCCCCCGCAAACAGCGCGGGGGAGGGAGGTGCGACGCACCTTGTCGAAGCGGGATCGAACTCCACCTCCCCCAGGGTTTTTTGGGGGAGGTGCGAGCCTAAGCGAATAAGGGGGCGCCGTGTCGGGCGTCAGTTCGATCTTCGTCGTCGAGTCCCAATCCTTCGGCAATGCCTCCCCTCTCCGTGAGGAACGAACGGGGAGGGGCCGGGGGAGGGGCACCCCGCGGGTCGCGCGAATCCTGCAGGGAACCCCAATCTGTCGAAGCAGTTGCAGTGTTGCGGTATCAACCGATGAGGGATGGAAGATGGCGGAAGTGACGGTGGTCGGAGGCGGGCTTTCGGGCTCGGAGGCGGCGTGGCAGCTGGCGGAGCGCGGGCACGACGTCACGCTGTACGAAATGCGCCCCGTGCGCGGCACGGAGGCGCACAAGACGGAGCTGCTGGGCGAAATCGTCTGCTCCAACACCTTCAAGAGCGAAGACCCGTCCAACGCGCACGGCCTGCTCAAGCTGGAGATGGACGCGCTGGGCGTGGGCGGGTCGCTGCTGCTGGCGTGCGCCCGCGAGTCGCGAATCCCCGGCGGCACGGCGCTGACCGTGGACCGCGGCGAATTCGCGCAGCGGATGACGGCGGCCATCGCCTCCAATCCGCGCATCCGCGTGGTTCGCGAAGAGGTGACGGAGCTGCCGGCGGGCCCCGCCATCGTCGCCACGGGTCCGCTGACCAGCGACGCGCTCTCCGCCTCCATCCGCCGCGCCCTGGGCGACGAGGAGGGGCTGGCCTTCTTCGACGCCATCGCGCCCGTGGTCAGCGCGGACTCGCTGGACATGGACACGCTGTTCTTCGCCAGCCGCTGGGGGAAGGGCGAGGAGTCCGCGGGCGACTACCTGAACGCGCCGATGACGCGGGAGCAGTACGAGGCGTTCATCGAAGCGCTCAAGACGGGCGAGGAGCACGCGGGGCACGACTGGGAGGCCGTTCCGTACTTCGAAGGCTGCCTGCCGATCGAGGTGATGGCGCACCGCGGGCCGGAGACGCTGCGCTTCGGGCCGATGAAGCCCGTCGGCCTCCCCGTCCCCCAGTTCGACGGCAAGTGGGCGCACGCCGTCGTGCAGCTGCGGCGGGAGGACCGCGCGGGGCAGCTGTGGAACCTGGTGGGCTTCCAGACCCGGCTGCGCATCCCCGAGCAGAAGCGCATCTTCCGGATGATCCCGGGGCTGCAGGACGCGGAGTTCCTGCGCTGGGGATCCATCCACCGCAACACCTACCTCAACTTCCCCGCGCGGCTTACGGAGCACGGCTCGCTGCGCGACCGGCCGGAGCTGCTGTTCGCCGGCCAGGTGACGGGGGTGGAGGGATACACGGAATCCACCGCCATCGGCATTCTGGCGTCGATGAACCTGGACCGCATCGTCCGCGGCCTGGAGCCCGTCGTCCCTCCGCCGACGACGATGATGGGCGGGCTGATGCGCTACCTGCGGGAGAGTGATCCCAAGCACTTCGCGCCGATGAACAGCAACTTCGGCCTGCTGGACCCGCTGGACCGCCGGGTGAAGGACAAGGACGAGAAGCGCGCGATCCTGTCGGAGCGCGGACGGGCGGACTTCGCGGCGTGGATGGAGGCCAACGGCGTGACCGGCGGCGTGGAGGCCGCGGCGGCGCGATGACGGACGCGGCGGCGGCGGCCGAGGTCCAGCGGGGGGGCGAGCTGGACGAGTTCATGCGCTACGTGGCGCACGAGCGGCAGCTGTCCCCGCAGACGGTGCGCGCCTACGCGGACGACCTGCGCGAGTTCCAGGAATTCCTGGACCGCTACTACGGCGCGCCGGAGTGGTCGTGGGGTGGTGTGGACCGGCTGGCCATCCGCGCCTGGATGGGCGACTGCGCCACCCGCCGCGGCCTGGCGCGCACCAGCATCGCCCGAAAGCTGAGCGCCATCCGCTCGTTCTACCGCTTTCTCCACGTGGAGGAGCGCGTGCAGGCCAATCCCGCCCGCGCCGTCCGCACGCCCAAGAAGGAGCGCACGCTCCCCGGCTTTCTGACGCGTGAGCAGATGGAGGCGGTGTTCGAGACGGCGATGATGCGCGCGCAGGCCGGCGGATTCCGCGCCCAGCGCAACCTGGCCATCGTGGAGCTCTTCTACTCCGCCGGCCTGCGCGTGTCGGAGCTGCAGGGGCTGGGGATGGATGCCGTCGACCTGGTGAGCGAGCGGTTGCGGGTGCTGGGGAAGGGGAGGAAGGAGCGGATCCTGCCGATCGGCGGGATGGCGGTGCGGGCGCTGCGGACCTACTACGGCTCGCGCGACCGCATCATCGCCCAGGCGTCGCGGCCGGATGCGCGCGCGGTGTTCCTGGGGCAGACGGGCCGGCGGCTGGGCGTGCGGCAGGTGCAGAACATCGTTACCGACTTCCTTCGCGAGGTCGCGGGCGAGGCCGGGCTGTCGACGCACTCGCTCCGCCACACCTTCGCCACGCACATGCTGGATGCCGGCGCGGACCTGCTGGCGGTGAAGGAGCTGCTGGGCCACGCCAGCCTCTCGACCACGCAGATCTACACGCACACCAGCAAGGAGCGGCTGAAGCGCGTGTATCGCAAGGCGCATCCGCGAGCGTGAGGCCCTCACCCGGCTCGTTCCTCGCCTGCCCTCTCCCGCAAACTGCGCGGGAGAGGGAATAGACGTCGCACAGGCGCTCTGCGCGCTTCGGCTTGCGTATCTGCTGGCGCGGCGCGAGTTTGTCAGCCCTGCGCGCGGGAGCGAGTAAACTCGCCGCAACAACTGCGGAAAGCCCCGCAAACTGCGCGGGGCTTCAACGTACGCGGGAATTGTGGAGCCCGGGCGCGCACCGGTTCGTCCCGAACCCCGCGGCCGCCAATCCGCGCAGGCGGATTTCGTGTGGTTGTTGCCGCGAATTCATTCGCCCTTGCAGGGTGCGGATCGAGAGCAAACCGATCTTCCGCACTAACGCACTAACGCACTAACGCACTAACGCACTAACGCACTTTCGTACTCTCGCACTTTCGCACTTCGGTATACATGGCAATCACTACCTTCCACGCCACCACCATCCTCGCGGTTCGCCGCGACGGGCAGGTCGCGCTGGGCGGCGACGGGCAGGTCACCATGGGCGACGTGGTCGCCAAGTCCACCGCCACCAAGGTGCGCAAGCTGCGCGAGGGCAAGATCCTCGCGGGCTTCGCCGGCTCCGTGGCCGACGCGTTCACGCTCTTCGAGAAGTTCGAGGAAAAGCTGGAGCGCTACCCCGGCAACCTGTCCAAGGCCGCCGTGGAGCTGGCCAAGGACTGGCGCAGCGACCGCTACCTGCGCCGCCTGGAGGCGCTGCTGGCCGTGGCCGACCGCGAGAACCTGTACATGATCAGCGGCACCGGCGACGTGATCGCACCCGATGACGACATCGTGGCCATCGGCAGCGGGGGCAGCTACGCGCTGGCGGCCGCGCGGGCGCTCAAGGAATACTCCCCGCTCAACGCGGCCGAGATCGTGCGGCGGGGGCTGGAGATCGCGGGCGAGATCTGCATCTACACCAACACCAACATCACCGTGCTGGAGCTGGACGGAAATCCCACCCCCCGCACGCCGGAAGTCTGAATCAGATGGCGACCAACGAAACCGAAGTCACGGCCCCCGCCGGCGCGGACGGCCAGCCGGAGCCGCAGCTCTGGCTGGACGAGATGACGCCCCGGCAGATCGTGGCCGAGCTGGACAAGTACATCGTGGGGCAGAACGCGGCCAAGAAGGCCGTGGCCATCGCGCTGCGCAACCGCTGGCGCCGCCAGCGCGTGGGCGAGGACCTGCGCGAGGAGATCGTCCCCAACAACATCATCATGATCGGCCCCACCGGCGTGGGAAAGACGGAGATCGCCCGCCGTCTCGCCCGCCTGGCCGGCGCGCCGTTCGTCAAGGTCGAGGCGTCCAAGTTCACCGAAGTGGGCTACGTGGGCCGCGACGTGGAATCCATGGTGCGCGACCTGGTGGACGTCGCGGTCAACATGGTGCGCACGGAGCGCGAGGACGAGGTGCAGGAGCAGGCCGAGCAGCGCGCCGAGGAGCGCCTGCTGGACCTGCTGCTTCCCCCCGTCGAGAGCGCCGCGCCGCCGCAGCCGCCCGCCGGCGACAAGGGCGAGCAGCGCGTGTGGTTCGCCAATGCCGGCGGCCAGGCCGAGCCGGTTACGGAGGATGCCCAGACCAAGGAGCGCCGCGAGCGCACCCGCGACAAGTTCCGCCAGCTCCTGCGCGACGGAAAGCTGGAGGAGCGCGAGGTGGAGGTGGAGGTCAGCCAGAGCATGCCCATCGAGAACATGATGGTGCCGATGGGCGGCGGGATGGACGGCGGCGGCGGCATGGACGGCAACTTCATGGACATGCTGCAGGAGTGGCTCCCCAAGCGCACCAAGCGCCGCCGGGTGACGGTGGCCGAGGCGCGCCGCATCCTGGTCCAGGACGAGCTGGACAAGCTCGTCAACATGGACGAGGTGATCAACGAGGCGCTGGACCGCTGCGAGGAGATGGGCATCATCTTCCTCGACGAGATCGACAAGATCGCGGGCGAGCGCAGCGGCGCGTCGGGGCCCGACGTCTCGCGCGAAGGGGTGCAGCGCGACCTGCTCCCCGTGGTCGAGGGCTCCACGGTGCAGACCAAGTACGGCATGGTGCGCACCGACCACATGCTGTTCATCGCCGCGGGCGCGTTCCACGTCAGCAAGCCGTCGGACCTGATCCCCGAGCTGCAGGGCCGCTTTCCCATCCGCGTGGAGCTCACGACGCTCACGGAGGACGACTTCGTGCGCATCCTTCAGGAGCCCAAGAACGCGCTGGTGACGCAGTACATGGCGCTGGCGGCGGCGGACGGCGCGGACCTCAAGTTCACCGAAGACGGGGTGCGCGAGATCGCCCGCACGGCGGCGAACCTGAACATCAAGATGGAGAACATCGGCGCGCGGCGGCTGCACACGGTGCTGACCACGCTGCTGGAAGACATCATGTTCGATCTTCCCGACCTGGCGGAAAAGAAGATCACCATCGACCCCGACCGCGTCCGCGACCGCCTGAAGGACATCGTCGAGGACGAGGACCTGCGCAAGTACATCCTCTGATTCTGCTTCGGGATTGCGATGGATGAAGGTTCGGCCCTCCTCCGGGATTCCGGGGGAGGGCCGATTTTCTTGTTGGGGGTGGACCGGAGCGATTCGGCCGGCTCCGGATTCGGCGGTTTGAAACCGCGGCTGGAAGGTCACGAAGCCCGCCTGCGCGGGCTGCACCCGCGGCGTCCATGCCGCACGGCAGGCCCCTCCGCAGCGCGATCGAATTCTCCCCTCTCCGTGAGGAACGAACGGGGAGGGGCCGGGGGAGGGGCACCGCGCGCCGCCGGCCACGGCGGCCACGTTCCGGCCCTTTGCGGCGAATCGTCGTCGCGTTCCGGCGGGGCGCGCGCTGCTTTCTTGCGTTGGTGCAGATTCGCGATTACCGTCTTTGCCAGAGCTTCAAAACATTGTCGGCGATCCCTCGCCGGCGTCACACCTGGTGCTGTTTCGCCAGACCGTTTTCCCCGTCCGGAACGGTGGCGTGCAAGGCAGCGCTCTTCGGCTTCCTTCCCAATCCTCCCCAGTCTGTATCCGGGAACCTCCGCTCCGGTAGTTGCAGCGCCCGCTTCAACCACCCGAGGCCCCATGACCGACCGACCGTTCCCGCAGGCCCCGTCCCCGGCCCCACCCCGCCGCGCCCTGCTGCTGCTTCCCGTGCTCGCCGTGGCCCTGGTGGGCGCGTCCGCGCTGGCCGCGTGCGGCGACCGTGATCGCGCCGCGGCCGTTGCCGCCACCGGCTCCACGCAGGAGACCCTCACGGAGCCGATGGTGATCCGGCCCGGCCCCAACGGCGTGCTCACGGCGACGCTGCTGGCCACGGTCAAGACGCTTCCGGTGCAGAACAACGACAGCACCACCACCAACGAGGAGCTGCGGACGTACCAGGTGCTCGAGGCCAACGGGATCTCGTACGCCGACAGCAACAAGTACGGCTACCCCGGCCCCACCTTTCGCGTAAAGCGCGGCGACTCGGTGCATATCACCCTGGTGAACGGGCTGCCCGCCGACACCAGCACGGGGTGCATGAACTACCCGGCGTCGCAGTCGCAGAACGGCAACCCGCCCGTGGACAGCATGGAAGACTGCTTTCACGGCCCCAACCGCACCAACATCCACTTCCACGGCTTTCACGTATCGCCCAACAGCCCGGCGGACAACGTGCTGCTGGACATTCCCCCCGGCGACACCTTTCACTACGCCTTCCGCATCCCGCAGACGCAGTCGCCGGGCACGCACTGGTACCACCCGCACAAGCACGGGTCGGTGGCGCTGCAGGTGACCAACGGCATGTCGGGGGCGTTCATCGTGGAGGGGGGCGGGCTGGATTCGCTGGCGGCCGCCTACAACATGCGCGACCTGCTGGTGGCGGTGCAGGAGATCGACACCGAGCCCAACCTGATGGGCCCGACGGTGGCCCGCGCCAAGCTGGTGAACGGCCAGTTCGCCCCCACCATCGTCATGCGGCCCGGCGAGGTGCTGCGCATGCGGCTGGTGAACGAGAACATCTCCGCCACGGCCACCTACCAGATCCTGTTCGACAGCAGCGCGGCCACGGGGCCCAAGCTGTACGACATCGCGCGCGACGGGGTGCAGTACGCGCCCGCCAACTACGACACGGTGGCCTCGGACACCAACCTGTACGTGGCCCCGGGCAACCGGCTGGACATGTTCGTACGGGCGCCGGGCACGCCGGGCGTGCACACGCTGCGGGCGCAGGTGGTGCGCGACAGCGCGGCGCTGCTGCGCACCCGAAAGGCGCGCGAGAACCGGCCCCTCGCCATCAGCCAGACGCTGTTCCGGGTTCGGGTGGTGGACGACGGCAGCACGTACAACACCACGCTTCCCGGCGCGCTTCCGGCGCTGCCGCCGTTCCTGGCCAACCTGGACCCGTCGGTCACCACGCCGAGCGTCCAGCTGATGTTCACGGAGAGCGGCGCCCCCGGCAACAACAAGACGCCGCCGTCGTTCTACCTGGGCACCAACGCCAACCCGTACCAGAAGTACAACTCCGACAGCATGTTCTATACGATGCCGCTGGGTGCCACGCAGATGTGGCAGGTGAGCAACCTGAGCCCCAACGGCATCAACCATCCGTTCCACATCCACATCAATCCGTTCCAGGTGGTCCAGGTGTTCGCGCCGGACTCGACCGATCCCAACCAGGACTACTACGCGTTCCTGAACCAGGCCTCGCAGGGCGGCAACCCGGTGTGGATGGACGTGGTCCCGCTCCCGCTCCCCAACGGCACCACGGCGGGGTACGTGCTCATCCGCCAGCAGTACACGCAGTTCTCGGGGCCCTTCGTGATGCACTGCCACATCCTGGGCCACGAGGAACGGGGGATGATGCAGAAGATCGCCATCACCGGCGGCTCGGCGCCCGCGGCCACGGCCGCGGCTCCCCCCGCACGCGGTACAACGGCCCCGGCGGCGAGGGGAGGAAACGGCGCCGCCGCCGCCCCTACCGCCGATTCCGGCGCCCATCGACACTGACGATTCGCTGAGCCGATGAAGAACGGCCGCCCGGAATCTTCCCGGGCGGCCGTTCCGCTATCCAACGATGTACGACGCCTACGACGGGTCCTCGTACAGCGTGACGGCGGTGGTCTTGATGAGGAGGTAGAGGACGGTGCCGGGGACCAGGTGAAGCTCGGTGCTGGCATCCGCCGTGACCTCGGCGACGACGGGCGGGGCGTCGGCGGCGACGCTGGCGGTCACCAGGCAGACCGCGCCCACGCGCTGCACCTTCTCCACCCGTGCGGGGACGGCGTTGCGGGCGGAGAGGCCGGCGGGGTTCTCCAGCGCCAATACGATCTCGTCCGCGGGGACGCTCAGCAGCAGGGCGCTGCCGGGGGGCAGGGTGCTGCGCGGAACGGTGAGCGCGGGGCCGTCCGCGCCGGTGCCCAGCGAGACGCGGCTGGTCTCCGCGCCGCTCTCGATGACGCGGGCGGGGAGCATGTTCTCGAACCCCTCGTGCTCCGCCAGCGGAAAGACCTCCGGGCGCGTGAGCACCGCCCGCGGCTCGCCCCGCGCGATGATCTTTCCTTCGCGCAGCACGATCAGGTCTTCGCACAGCGCCTGCACTTCCACCGGGTTGTGCGAGACGAGCAGGATGGGGAGCGAGAACTCCGCCTGCACGCGGTGAAGGAAGGGAAGCACCTTCCGCCGCAACGCCGCGTCCAGCGACGCCAGCGGCTCGTCCAGCAGCAGCAGGCGCGGCCCGGAGCAGAGCGCGCGCCCCAGCGCTACCCGCTGCCGCTCGCCGCCGGAGAGCGTCGTCACTGGACGGCGGAGGAGGGGCGCCAGATCCAGCACGCGCACCACGTTCTCCAGCGTCTCTTCCACGTGGTTGCCGCCGCGCAGCGCCCGACCGCGGCCGGCGTGCAGGTTGCCGAGCACGTCCAGGTGCGGAAACAGCAGGCTGTCCTGCGGCACGTAGCCGATGTGGCGATGCTCCTGCGGCATCCGCAACCGCTTTTCCGAATCCAGCCAGTCCGTCGTGCCCAGCCGGATGCGCCCCCGCGCCCCGCGCCGCAGCCCCGCCACCGTCTCCAGCAGCGTCGTCTTTCCCGATCCTGACACGCCGAACACGCCCGTCACCCGGTGCGTCGTCTGGAAATCGACGTCCAGGCTGAAGCGGTCCAGCGGCAGGCGCACCTGCACGTGCAGCGGCGTGGCGTCCGTCATGGGCGGGCGGCGGCTGCGGCCTGCTTCTGTGACAGCGCCTCGCTGGCGTAGACGGCGGCGAACCCTGTCACCAGGGCGATCACCAGCAGCACGTTCGCCTCGCCCTCTCGCCCGGCCTGCTGGGCGCTGAAGATGGCGGTCGCCAGCGTCTGCGTGCGGCCGGGGATGTTGCCGGCCAGGATGATGGTCGCGCCGAACTCGCCCACGGCGCGGGTGAATCCCAGGATGAGCGCCGCCATCAGCCCGCGGCGGGCCAGCGGCAGGGTGTAGCGAAGGAAGGTGGCGGCGCGGCCGTGGCCCAGCGTGCGCGCCATGTCCTCGTAGCGCGGGTCCACCGCCTCGAAGCTCACCCGCGCCGTCCGGACCACCAGCGGCGTCGCCATCACCGCGCAGGCGATCACCACGGCCTTCCAGCTGAGGATCACGTCCAGGTCGATGCCCAGCGTGTCGCGCCCCAGCGGCCCGTGCACGGCGAACGTCCGCAGCAGCAGGTAGCCCACGGCGGTCGGCGGCAGGACCAGGGGGAGGGAGAAAAGGGTGGATACGATGCGCTTGCCCCGGAAGTCGCGCCGGGCCAGGAGGTACGCCACCAGCGTCCCCGGCACCATCACCAGCGCCGTGGCCAGCGCGGCCCAGAGCAGGGTGTTGCGCAGGACCTCCCAGGCGTCGTGGCTCACGGCGTGGGGGCGGGGAGCGGGTCGAAGCCATGCTTGCGGAACACCTCCGCCCCCCGCGGACCCACCAGGTAGTCGTAGAAGCGCGCGCCGTTCTCCGCCGCGCGCCCGTCCTGCAGCCGCGCGATCACGGTGCGGATCGGCGGGCCGTCCTTGACCTCGTACAGCACGCGGGTGCGGTCGGCGAAGGCCAGCTGGTCGGTCTTGTAGACGATGCCGATCACCCGCGGGTCCGCAAGCACCAGCCCGAGCGCGGCGCGCACGTCGGGCGCGGGGGCCACGCGCGCCTGCACCGCGTCCCACAGCGGCTTCCCGTCGCACTGCACCGACCGCAGCCAGGTGCGCGCGTAGGTGCCCGCGGGCACGGCCTCGGGGTCGCCCATCGCCAGGTTGCGGAACGGCAGCGCCGCCAGCGCGCAGGGCTCGCCCATCGTCGACGAGTCGCGCGCGCTGGCCACGACGACCAGCGTGTTGGAGAGCAGGTCGCGGCGCGAGCCCTCGGCCACGCGGCCGGCGCTCTGCACGGTGTCCATCCACGCCTTGCTGGCGCTCAGACAGAGGTCCGCGCCGCGGGTGGCCATGATCTGGTGCGCCAGGTCGTTGCTCCCCGCGAAGTTGAAGACCACGCGGGTGCCCGTCTCCTGTTGAAAGCTGGCGCCCAGCTCCTCCATCGCCTCGCGCAGGCTCGCCGCCGCGAAGACGAGGATCTCGGCCTCCTGCTTCTGCGCGGCTTCCTCCGCCTTCGGCTTGCAGCCGCCCGCCAGCACGGCCGCGAAGCACGCCAGCAGCGGAAGGATTCGGGGTCGGATCATCGTGAAAAACGGGACGGTTGTGGGAAATTTCTCGATTGACCCGCGTGCGGCCGGGGATCATGTTGATCATCAGCCTGCACGGCCTGGTTGAATCGAGCGGCGGCGACGTCCTCCCCGGGAACCTCTCCAGCGATGCCGAACGCCCAGCCCTTCGATTCCACGCTGGATCCGGACGCGCCGCGAGACGCTGGCGGCCGCGGAAAGGCGGTGCGGCGGATCGGCCTGGGCGCGCTGGCGGTGGCGGCGGCCGCGCTCTTCGCCGCCGCGCAGCTGCTGGGGTGGAGCGCGCCGGCGCGGGCGGCGATCATCGGCGGCGTGTGCATCGCGCTCTGGCTGAGCGAGTGGGTGCCGGTGTGGGTGCCCACCCTGGTGCTATGGGTGGCGACGCCGCTGCTGCTGGGCTCGTTCGGCCGCGACTTCGCGCCGCTCCGCGTCCTCGGCTGGTCGGTGGACCCCGTGCTCGCCCTGTTCTTCGGCGGATTCGCGCTGGCCGCGGCGGCGGGGCGCCACGGCACGGACCGCTGGATGGCCGCCGCCGCGCTGCGCCTGTCCCGCGGCGACGCCATGCGCACCATCGCCCTGGCCGGGCTGGCCACCGCCGCGATGTCGATGTGGATGTCGAACATCGCCGCCGCGGCGCTCATGCTCGGCGCCTTCAAACCAGTGCTGGATGGCGCGCCGCGCGACGGCACCCTGCGCCGGGGACTGCTGCTCGGCATCGCCATGGCGGCGAACGTGGCGGGCATCGCCACGCCCATCGGCAGCGGGCCCAACGGCATCGCCATCGCGGCCGCGGAGCGCTACCGCCACATCACCTTCGTGCACTGGATGGCGTTCGGCGTCCCTCTCACGCTTGGGCTGCTCGCCGTCGTTCTCCTGCTGATCCGGCTCTGGATCCGCCCCACCGGCCAGGTTCACCTGCCGCCGGGGGCGCTGGACGGGCCGCGCGGACGGGTGCGGACGCTGGCGGCGGTGTTCGGCGTCACCGTCCTCCTCTGGCTTACCGAGACCATCCACGGCATCCCCGCGTGGCAGATCGCGCCCGCCGCGGCCGGTGCGCTGCTGATCCTCGGGCTGCTGAGGCCGGGCGACCTGCTCCGCATCGACTGGTCGACGCTGGTGCTCATCGCCGGCGGCATCGCGCTCGGTGCGCTGCTGGACCGGTCGGGGCTGATGCGGATGATGGCGGAGCGGCTTCCCCTCGCCACCGCGCCGCCCACGCTGCGCATCCTGTCCCTCTGCCTGCTGAGCGCACTGCTCGCCGCGCTGATGAGCAATACGGGGACGGCCACCCTGCTGGTGCCGCTGGCGCTGGCGGTGAGCGGCGCGCCCTCCGCCGCGGTGCTGGTGGCCGTGGCCGCCTCGTTGGGCGTGCCCTTCGTCACCAGCACGCCGCCGAACGCCATGGCCTACGGCGCCGGGCTGCGCGCGAAGGACCTGCTGATCCCCGGGCTCATCATCATGCTCGGCGGATGCGTCGTCGTCGCCGTCACCGGCCCGTGGGTGCTGCGGCTGATGGGCGTGCCCTGACGCGATGCGGATGATGCGGGGCCGATCGACCGCGCCGCAAGATAATTCGCGTCGCGGATCAATCCTCCGCCGCCTTCGCCATCGCGCGCCGGGCGAGGGCGAAGCAGAGGATGGCGAGCCCCAGCAGCGGCAGCAGGAGCCTAGCGGCGTCCGGCATCCGCCCGAAGAGCAGGGCCCTGCGAAGCGCGTCGGAGACCAGCGTCAGCGGGTTCCACGCCGCCACGCCGGCCAGCCACCCCGGCATCTGCCGCGCGGGGACCAGCGCCGTGCTGGTGAAGAGGAGCGGCATGTTCACCACGTGGACGAACACCGCCATGCTCTCCTGCGCCCGCGTCTTGAGCGCGATCCAGCACGACAGGCTGGCGTAGGCCAGGGCGAACAGCGCCAGCCCCAGCGCGGCCACGAACACGGCGCCCCAGTCGATCCACAGCCGCGCGCCGACAAGCCTGCCGATGATCCCCACCACCAGCGCCTGCGCCAGAAGGCGCGACACGTCCGCCGCCAGCTTGCCGCCCAGCATCCACCCGGGATACGCCGTCGCCCGCGCCATCCGCTGCGCGAACCCCGTCTGCAGGTCGCGCACGAGCTCGATCCCCGCCTGCGATGCGCCGAACAGCACCGTCATCGCGCAGATGCCGGGGAGGACGAAGGTGAGGTAGGGGATGCGGAAGTAGCCCGGCCCCAGGTCGTAGCGGTGGAACAGGAACCCGAAGATCAGGATCCAGAACAGCGGCTGCACAAAGCTGAAGGTAAGCGGCACCGGCCGCCGCAGCGTCTTGAGCCAGCTCCTCCGCGCCGTCTGCCCCAGGATGTGGATGGGCGCCGCGTTCATCCGGGCCTTCCTTGCCGCGGCCGCCGTCCGGAGCGATTGAAATCGCCGCTGGAAAATCGCGAAGTCCGCCTTCGCCGACTGTGGCCGCAGGTACCGCGCGCCACGACCTGCATTGGCGAAGGCGGCGGAACTCTGGCAGCGGACGCTCCGGAGCGTGGGAGGCCGCACGCGGCTGGGCCGCCGTGTCCGCGCAGGCGGACAGTGTGACGTCGTTGCCGCGAATTCATTCGCTCTTGGGGGACCCTGCTCACCCCCGCCTCCGGCGTCCGCCACCACCCCCGCCGCCGCGTCCACCACCTCCGCCGCGTCCCCCACCTCCACCTCTCCCTCCGCCCCCACCCGCTCCACCCCCGGCCACAACCTCGGACCCGGCCCACGGGCTCCCCGTCAGCCGGAAGTAGGCGCCGGCGAGGTCGGGCTCGTGGTGCTCATAGCCGCGCACCGTGTGGCCCGCGGAGGCCAGGACACCCAGCAGCGGATCTGCGCCCTGCGGACTCTCGTCGCGCCAGACGACGACCGTGGCGCCGCTGACGCTCACCTCCTGCACGCCGGGAATCCGCGCCAGCAGCGGCCCCAGTGCGTCCTCCGCCGACGCTTCGCGCGCCAGGGTGAATGCGGTGCGCGCGCGGGCGTGCGCCGTCGCCAACGCGGCGGGTGTGTCCGCGGCGATCAGCCGGCCACGGTGCAGAAGGACGGTCAGGTCGCAGTGCGCCGCCACGTCCGCCAGGTCGTGCGACGCGATCAGCGCCGTGTGTCCATCCCCCGAATCGCGGTACTCCGCCAGCTGCCGCCACAGGTCGCGGCGGCCGTCGGGGTCCAGGCCGGCGGCGGGCTCGTCCAGCATCAGCAGCGCGGGGGCGTGCAGCGTGGCCAGCGCCAGGTGCAGCCGCTGCCGCTGCCCGCCCGACCACGTCCCCACCGGCCGCTCCGCGAACGCCCGCAGCCCTGATCGATCCGCCACGGTGGACAGGCAGGCCTCCCGCTCGCCGTGCGGAAGGCCCTGCAGCGCGTGGAAGAGCCGCAGCGTCTCCCATCCCGTCATCTCCGGGTCCAGCGCGGCGTCCTGCCCCGCGTACGCCGTCCGCGCGCGCAGGGCGGAGCGGTCGCGGCGCGGGTCCATCCCCAGCACCTGCGCCGTCCCCGCATCCGCCGCGACGATCCCGGCCAGGATGTGCAGCAGCGTGCTCTTCCCGGACCCGTTCGCGCCGATGACACCGACGAGCCGGCCGGCGGGGATGACGAGGTCGATGCCGTCCAGCGCGCGGACGGCTCCGAACGACTTCGCCAGCCCCGCGACGCGGACGGCGTCAGTCTGCGTAGACGATGGTGCCGGCATGTTCTCCGCGCACGGCGGCCGCGATGCGGTCCGGGTCGCGCCCGTTCACCACCTGGAACTGCTTCACCAGCCGCGCGTTCAGCAGCACGTCCGGCAGCACCTCGTCGAACGGCAGGCTCTTGAGCGCGCGCTTC
>DASTVC010000625.1:0-2618 GCA_035759295.1 Longimicrobium sp.
GCCGCGCCTCAAGCTGTCGCGCGCCTACCGCGACATCGCCAAGGACAAGAAGAAGTTCGTGGGCGAGAACAAGGAGTTCATCAGCAACAAGCTCAACTCCGCCAACTGGATGATCCAGGCCATCGAGCAGCGGCGGCAGACCATGCTCAAGGTGATGAACTTCATCGTCGACCGGCAGCGCGACTTTTTCGACAAGGGCGTGCAGTACCTCAAGCCGCTCACCCTGCGCGAGGTGGCCGAGGTCATCGACATGCACGAGTCCACCGTGTCTCGTGTGACCAACGAGAAGTTCGTGCAGACGCCCCGCGGCGTGTTTCCGCTCAAGTTCTTCTTCTCGTCCGGCCTGTCGACCACGAGCGGCGAGGACGTTTCGGCGCGCGGCATCAAGGCGCAGATCGAAAAGCTGGTGAGCGACGAAGACCCCGCGCACCCGCTTACCGACCAGGCGATCGTGAACATCCTCAAGGAAGAGGGGATCCAGATCGCGCGGCGCACGGTGGCCAAGTACCGCGACCAGCTGGGCGTGCTGAGCGCCCGCATGCGCAAGCGCGTGTGACGGCGAGGGGACAGGTTACAGGGGCCGGAGAGCAGGGGGGCGTCCGCGTGGACGCCCCTCTGGCGCGTCCGTCTGCGCCGGCCACGTCTGCCGCGGAGGCGCGCATGCCCGTGGTGCCCGCGCACCTGCGCGCCAACTTCGCCGTCCTGGTCCCGGCGTTCGACGAGGTGATGAACATCCCCGCGCTCTTCGCCGAGCTGCGGCAGACGTTCGCCCGGCACGGGCTGGCGGGCGAGATCATCCTGGTCGACGACGGCTCGTCCGACGGCACCTTCGAGGCGGCGCAGCACGAGGCCGTCTCGACGCCGAGGACGAAAATCCTCCGCCACCGCCGCAACCTGGGGAAGACGGAGGCGATGGTGACGGGCGCCTTCGCCGCGGAGACGGAGTTCCTGGTCCTGTTCGACGCCGACCTGCAGCACTCCACGGAAGAGATCCCGCGCTTCCTGGAAGCCCTCGGTAGCGGCGTCGACATCGTCACGGGCCGCAAGGTGGGGCAGTACGAGAAGCGCGGCGTATCGTCCATCTACAACCGCCTGTCGCAGACACTGTTCGACGTGCCCGTGCGCGACCTGAACAGCATGAAGGCGTTCCGGACGGAGATCCTGCGTGAGATCCCCCTGCGGCACGACTGGCACCGCTTCTTCGTCGTCCTGGCGCACGCGCGCGGGTACAGGGTGTCGGAGATCGACATCGAGCTGTTTCCGCGGCGCGCGGGCGTGGCCAAGTTCTCCGGCCGCCGCCGCGTGCTCGTCGGCGTCGGCGACCTGGTCGTCGTCTGGTTCTACCTGAAGTTCAGCGAAAAGCCCATGCAGTTTTTCGGCGGCGGCGGGCTGATGCTCATCGCGCTGGGGCTGCTGGTGGGGCTGGTGACGGTGGTGCTGCGCGTGGGGCACTGGATGCCGCCCTTCGGCTACCGGCCGCTGCTTACGCTGGTGGTACTGCTGGAGACGGTGGGGTTCATCCTCTTCGGCTTCGGCTTCATGGCCGAGCTCATCGCCACCCTCCGCGCGGAGCTCGACGACCTGCGCCGGCGGGGCAGGGGAGCCGTGTAGGCCCGCTCCCCGCTCCAGGCCGCACGCGTAGACACGAAGGGCGCGGAGGATGCCGATCCTCCGCGCCCTTCTGCTGTCGGGGCCGACGAAACCTTGCCGACACGCCGTCTTCGCCAAGGCGTTGCGCACGAACGGGTTCCGGGCGGAGATCCCGTCGGCGGGCAGTCATCGGCGCATTCGGGCCGCGGGACCGGTCTGTTTCTCGGGGCGATCACTGCATAGCTTTTGTCGAAGAGCGACGAACCGGGAGCCTGGGCCAGCGAGGGGGTGCGATGCAGTTTGCCGCGGTGTTCGTGGAGTACCTGGTGACGGGGTCGGGCGCGGTCATCTGGATGGGGATCGTGCTGGGCGTGACCCTGCGCAGCGTGCTCAACCTGCAGCCCGCGCAGGTGGCGCTGCTGGTGCCCGTGGTGTACCTGGCCGGCATGCTGGCGGACGCCGTGGCGTCGCTGCTGCTGCACTACCCGGGGCGGCGCGCCAAGCGGCACCCGCTGCCCTGGCAGAACCAGGCGGTGCTCGTCCCCGACCTGCAGCCCCGGTACGCGTGGCCGGCGTTCGTGCTGCTGCACTCGCCGGAACTGGGCCGGGAGTTCCAGTTCCGCACCAGCCGCGACCGCATCGCGCGCGGGGCCCTGCTCAACGCGCTGCTCATCCTGACGGCGATGATCGTGTTTCCCGGCAACCGGGACACGCTGCTGCCCTTTCTTCCGCGGCCGCAGGTCTCCATCGCCGCCGGCGCGGCGCTCACCGTGCTGACGGCGGTGCTCTGGTGGGCGGCGGAAAGCAGCACCAGCCAGTTCCTGCAGACGGCCGTGGCCCTCATCGAGCACCGGCAGGCCCGCGAAGCCCGCGGGGCCGATCGCGCGGGCCGGGCGGGGATCCCGGCGCCGTATTCGCCGCGGCGGCGGGAGGTGTGATCCCCGTTCCTTCCCCGGACTCCTCCGGGGTGGGGCCGGCGTGGCACGCGGAGGGCCCGCGGACGATGCGTCCGCGGGCCCTCGTTCCAT
>DASTVC010000626.1:0-4470 GCA_035759295.1 Longimicrobium sp.
ACCACTCGTAGCTTTTCCCATTTTCGCTCAGCCGCGGGTAGTCGACCTGCTCCGGCGCGCTCTCCCGCAGCAGCGCGGCCAGGTCCGCCACGTTGCGCAGTTCCCGCCACGCGCCACCGTAGCGGGCCTCCATTCCCGCACGAAACCGCCGCCGCAGACCTTCAACCGCCGCGTTGTCCAGCACCTGGGAATCCCCCCCCTCCGGCGCGTAACGCCCCGGCCCCAGCACGGAAACCTCCCGGACTCCGATCCGCACCGCACCCATCCCCAGCGGTTTTCCGAAGCCCAGCCGGTGCACCCAGCCCTTCTCCAGTCCCAGCGACCAGAGCAGCGCCCCCAGCTCCAACGGAGCGAGGTTCTCGAAGCGCACCTCGAACTCCGACGCCGCCCCTGCCTTCAGGTGATCCGCCAGCGTTCGGTTCTGGTTGGTGGCTTCCTCGTCGGTGTGGAGCTTCGCTTCGCGCCGCCCGCGATAGAACTTGCGCCCCCGCAGCACCACGTTCCCCGAATCGTAGTCGATGGTCTTCTCGTCGGGCTCGGGTTCCAGGTTCTCGTTCTTCCGGACCAGGTAGAATCGCACCGTCGTCGGCTTGGGCGCAGACAGGATGTCCAGCGTCCGGGGAGATTCCTCCATCGGCCCATCCGGAAAGCGGGCGTCGCCAAACCGTACGCGGGAGCGGAGCGCGCCCTGCCCCGGCAGTGCGCCGTCGTCCGCGGCGACCCAGCCAAAGACGCGGCACGCTGGACAGAGCGCCACTTCCGCCTTGCCACGGTTCACCTCCGAACACGGCTTAACAGCGCGAAAGTCGGGCATGCGCTCGCGGATCGTGCGGTCGTAGAAGAGCCGCGGCACCGAGACCGGCGCCAGCCCCTTCACCCTGCGCCCGTCACCACTTCCCGTTACCCATGCATACACGAGCTCGCCGTCGCATTCCTCCTCGGTCCGCGGCCGATCCTCGTTTACGAACCGGCTTACCTCCAGCCCCGCCTCCTCCTGGTCCGAACGGAGCTTCGAGTTCTCTCGGTAATCCTTCAGCAGGTCCACGTAGCGCACTACGCACTCGTCCGCCACGGGCACGAAGTCACCGCGGGTCGCGGCGAAGAAGAACCGCTCGTCGTGCTTGCGGTCGATGTTGCGTCCCGTGAAGAAGTAGTAGCCCTCCCGGACGATCGACTGCTCATCGGGCCCCCCCCCGGGCATGACCTCCGCCTGGGAGCGGGCGAGCGCTTCCACGTTCCAGAACGTCACCCGTCCGGGAATGTTGTGCTTCACCATCCGGGCATGGCACGGCTCCCCGTGCTTCAGACCAGGGGGAAGCCGCACGCTGCGGCGCCCGTTGGCGGAGCTCCGGTGCTGGAGCACCCATCCGGCGTAGAGCGCTCCGGACGGCCCGTTCTCGCGATAGCCGGATTCACCCGTCAGGAGCTCCACCTTCCAGGCACCCGGCGAGCCCGTCAGCCGCGCGGGAACGAGAAGCCTTGCGTCGTTCGGTACCAGGCGGCGGCTGAGCCGGCGGTCCGCCACGTGCTCCCAGCACGAGTTGGTTGCCGCCTCGAAGACGGAGCGCACCACCCCGCGGAGCGAGGAGGCGGGAATGGCGGGAATTCCCTTTCCGTCCGCGCCCGGCACGCGAAAGTGGCGGAACGTGCGGTGCGTGTCGCGTGCCCCCTCCACGTCGTGCGAATCGGAAACGAACACCGGAGAAACCGCCTCGATCGAGCAGCGGATCACGCCGGAAAGCGCCACGTAGCGGTCCAGGGGCGGCGGGGGACACCGGCCGAGCAGCCGGACGTCCACCCCGGAAGGCTCTACCTTGGGTTCCTTGAGCGCCCGCACGAAGTTATAGGGATTGAAGAAGGTGTCGGCCGGGGCCGCGACCGGAGTGACGGGGACGGCGGTGCGCGCCCGGCGCACCAGCCGGACGGAGACGGCCTTCTTCCCGCGGACATCCAGCTGGAACTCCACCTCGTCACCCTTCTCCGCCGGGCGGCCGTCGGGAGCGGACCAGACTTCGGGTGACGGAGTAAACTCCGGGCCCCGCCGGCCGGAGGAAAGCTCGATCTTTACGAAGCTGGGACGGATGTCCCCGATCCGCCCGGAATGCCACGTCGCGTCAGGCGCCATTCCGCTCCTCCTTCAGCAGTTCGATCCGGCGATACCAGACCGCCGCGACCATCCCGTGGTCGTAGTAGGCCACGTACCGCAGCGCCATCCGCCCGTCCATCGGCAGCAGCGCCATCGTCTCCCCGTCCGCCGTCGCCACCCGTGCCTCGCGCCGGTCCCAGAGGAGCGCGCGCCGCCCGGCCACGCGCCGCAGCCGCACCGCGCCGGCCCCCGCGCCGAAGAAGTCCACCGCGGCGGTGCCGGGTGGGCGCACCGTGGGCGGGCCCAGCCACCGCCACCCGAAGCCGGGGCCGTCGCGCCACACCTCCAGGTCCCCTCGCTTTCCAAACCACCGCCCCGCCACGAAGCGCGCTTCGTCCCCCGCTCCGTCGCCGGGGGCTGGACGGCGAACCCCCGCGAGACCCTCCGCCAACCGCATCCCGTCCGTCCACTCGCCGAACGACCACCACCGCCCGGGGCCAAGCGTGCGGAGCCACGTCAGCAGCGCCTCCACCTCGGCGGCATCCTGTGCCCTCCCCGCCACGAACGACATCTCCCGTGACCCCACAAGCGGCGACCTGGCCAGGAATCTACCCAGCCGTGTATCGGCGACCGCCCCGGGCTCCACCGTCTCCGGCTCAGCCATGCGCCTCCTCCAGCTCCGCCAGGTCCACCGTCAGCGGGTACAGCGCCTCCATCCCCACCGGGCTCGGCTGCGCCAGGAGCGTGCGACCGAAGTAATCGTCCTGGACCGTCGCGGGATCCACGTCTTCGCGCCGCTCCACCTCCCGGCACAGGGTCACGAACGCATCGATCCATCCGGCCTCACGCGCCGCGGACACCAGCCCAGCCGCGTCGCAGGGCGCGCGATCGACCCTTCGGAAGACCCCGCTCCATCCCACCTCCACCGCGTCCGGCAACGGCTCGGGGCCACGCACGCCGATCCGCCCGAGCCGCAGCTCCACCCCCTCCACGCGGGCACGCCCGAAGCCGCGGCTTCCGTGGGCTCCCACCGTCGCCAGCCCGTCGTCCAGGTCGCGGAGCGCCAGCGCCAGCGCGCCCAGCTCCCACCCCGACGCATCCGGCGCCTCCAACTCCATCGACACGCGAAAGACGGGGTCGTACAGCGGGAGCGCATCGAACTTCGCGTGTTCCAGCGCGCCGCCGGTAAAGCGGTCGATGGCCACGAAGTCGCGGAGGCGAAAGACCGGCGCCGCCTTGTCCCCCAGCTCCGCGTCGGCGATCCGCAGGCGGCTGCCGATGCGCGTGCTGCCGAAGAGCGTGCAGCCCAGGCAGCGCTCCTCCGCCTCCGCCGGATCGGCGTCCTCCCGCCCGTGTGCCTCCGCGCGCTCCGCGCAGGATCGGAGCGCGTGATGCTCGTTCTCCTTCTCCGCCGCGGCCGTCACGAACACGGAGCATGCCGCGCAGAGCCGCGCGAACCCCGCCGCCGCCTCAGGCGACGCGGCCGCCTGACGCGCCGCGAGCGTCCGCGCGATCCGCTCCACCTGCGCCCGCAGCACCCCTCGCAGCGACGCTCCGGGGAGCACCGGCCGCTCCCATGCCGATCCCGCGAACACCGGTGCGAACGACAGGCCGTGTGCCAGGGCAGCCACGGGATCGTTCACCAGCACCGGCCCTCGGAAGCACAGGTCGAAGCAGATCCGCACAAAGCTGCCCGTCGCGCCGGCGGGAAGCACGTGTCCGAATCCAGCCTTCGACGTGTCCGCGCGCAGCGCGCGGAGCCGCTCGTCGAGCCACCCCTCGACCACCGCCCCGCGGTCCAGCGCGTCCGCGTGCAGAAACGCCAGCAGGTCCGGCACCGTTTCCAGGGTCGCCCGGCGAAAGGTTCCCCCCTCCAGCGTGAACGCGCCTCCGCCGCGCGATGCCCCGCGCCCGATCCGCCCACGTCCCTCCACCCATTCCGAGAGCGCCAGCGCCAGCACCACTTCGTCATCCACCGACGCCCCATGCTCCAGCTCCAGGCGCAGCGTGAACCGCGCGCCCGCCGCGATCCACTCTGCGTCCCACAGCGCCCGGGCCTGGGCCGCGGACGTGCCCGTGCGACGGTCGATCCCCACTCCGTCGCGGACGATCACTTGCCCAGCGCGCTCGAGCGGGGCATCGAAGCACCAGAGGCGCGACGCACGGGCCACCACGGCGGCCGGAGCTGCCCCCGCGTCCTCGCCCTCCGGCGGGCGGCGGTCACCGAAAAGGGAGCAGACGCGGCACCCGCAGGGAAGCGGACGGCCCTCGCCGTCTTTTCGCCGGTCCCGCTCGAGAGCTACGCACGGGTCCCATCCCAGCGCCGGCGCCAGCCGCGTGGCCACCTCGCGCAGCCGCCCCGCGATCTGCGTTCCGGGCAAGTA
>DASTVC010000627.1:0-17399 GCA_035759295.1 Longimicrobium sp.
CCACACGCCCACCTCCCCCGAAACTGCCGGGGGAGGTTGTTGTTGGGGAGAGTTCCGGGCTGGTGGTTAAGGTGCGACGCACCTTGTCGAAGCGAGCTCGAAGTCCACCTCCCCCAGGGGTTTTTGGGGAAGTGCGAGCCAAGGCGAGTAAGGGGGCGCCCCGCCGACGCAGCGCAATCGACGTTCTCCCCTCTCCGTGAGGAACGAACGGGGAGGGGCCGGGGGAGGGGCACCCCGCGGACGCCAGTTCGATGTGGTTCGAAGCGCCTCGACCTCAGGGCCTGCCGCACCGCGACGCCTCAAAGTGAGCGAAGGGGCCGCGCGAGCACGAACCCTGCTACACGTGACGTTTGTGTTGCAGTTGCAGGCTATTCCCTATTCCCTGTTCCCTATTCCCTGTCGTATGGCCCTGCTGGTCCAGAAGTACGGCGGCACCTCCGTCGGCACGCCGGAGCGCATTCGCGTGGTGGCCGCGCGCGTGGCCCGGGCGCGCCGCCGCGGCGACAGCGTCGTCGTCGTGGTCAGCGCCATGGGGCACGATACCGATGAGCTCATCGAGCTGGCGCAGGCCGTCACCGGGGCGAAGGACCCCGGCGCCGAGCATCCGCGCGAGATGGACATGCTGCTCACCGCCGGCGAGCGCATCTCCATGGCGCTGCTGGCGATGGCCATCTGCGAAGAAGGCGTCGAGGCGCGCTCGCTCACCGGCAGCCAGGCCGCCATCATCACCGACGAATCGCACACCTCCGCCCGCATCGTAGAGGTGCGCGCCGACCGCGTGCGCGCTACGGTGGAAGAGGGCTGCGTCGCCATCGTCGCCGGCTTCCAGGGCGTGAGCACCGCGCGTGAGATCACCACCCTGGGCCGCGGCGGATCCGACACCACCGCCGTCGCCCTGGCCCGCGCGCTGGGCGCGGACCGCTGCGAGATCTACACCGACGTGGACGGCGTCTTTACCTGCGACCCGCGCCGCGTTTCCGACGCCCGCATCATCCCCCAGATCTCGCACGACGAGATGGTGGAGCTCGCCCAGTCCGGCGCGCAGGTCATGCACGCCCGCGCCGTGGACCTGGGCGCCCGCGAGCCGGCGCTGGACATCCGCGTGCTGTCGTCCTTCGTCGAGGGGCCCGGCGAGGACGATCCCACGCGTGGCACCCTGATCACACAGAATCCGATGGTACGCGAAGACCAGGTGGTAACCGGCCTCGCGCCTTCGCGCGGCTACGCCAAGCTCATTGTACACGGCCTGCCGCGCGGCATGCGCACGCCCACGGAGCTGCTCGTCGCCCTCGCCGACGCGGGGGTGAGCGTGGACATGGTCACCGAGGCGCCCGATGCGGGCGACACCTCGCTCCTGCAGCTTACCGTGCGCGAGGACGACCTGCCGCGCGCCCGCGAGATCGCGACGGAGGTTGCGGCGCGGCTGGGCGGCGGCGGGGCGATGGAAGAGCACACCGGCCTGTCCCGCATCGCGCTCGTGGGGCGCGGGATGAGTGGCCGCCCCGGCGTGTACGCGCAGGCGTACCGGGTGCTGATGGAGGCCGGCGTGGAGGTGGAGGCCGTGTCGACGTCCAGCATCTCCATCACCCTCCTGGTCCCCACGGACAAGGAGGACGATGCGCTGCGGGCGCTGCACGACGGCTTTACGCTCGGCCAGCCGGCCGATGCCGCGGCCGCCGCGGCGGTGGGCTGAGGGGAGGACGATGCACATCGCACTGCTGGGCGCTACGGGCGCCGTGGGCCGCACCATGCTGCAGGTGCTGGCGGAGCGAAAGCTCCCCGTCGACCGCCTGACCCTGCTGGCTTCGCCCCGGTCGAAGGGCCGCTCGCTGCGCTGGGGCGGGCGAGACTGGGCGTGCTCCGTCGCGGAGCCGGGCGTCTTTCGCGGGGTGGATTACGCCCTCTTCTCCGCCGGCGGCGACCGCTCCAAGGAGTGGGCGCCGATCGCGGCGGCCGAGGGCGCCATCGTGGTCGACAACTCGTCCGCGTGGCGGATGGATCCGCAGGTTCCCCTCGTCGTCCCCGAGGTGAACGCCGACGCGGCGCGCGACCGTCCCAAGGGGATCATCGCCAATCCGAATTGCTCGACGATCCAGATGGTGGTCGCGCTGGAGGCGGTGCGGCAGGCGGCGGGGCTCGCGCGCGTGGTCGTCTCCACCTACCAGTCCGTCAGCGGCGCGGGCGAGACCGGCCGCAGCGCCCTGCGCGACGAGCTGCTGGGCAACCGGCCGGAGGAGTCGCCGTTCGCGCGGCAGATCAGCGGCAACGTCATCCCGCAGATCGGCGACTTCGACGAGGAGGGGTGGACGGGTGAGGAGCGCAAGATGATCAACGAGACGCGCAAGATCCTCAGTCTTCCCGACCTTCCCGTCGCGGCCACCTGCGTGCGCGTTCCCGTCGAGGTTGGCCACTCGGTGCAGGTGATGGTGGAGACGGAGCGCGAGCTTTCGGTGGATGACGCCCGCGCGGCGCTGGCGGCGTTCCCCGGCGTGATCGCGGAGGGCGGCGCGAACCGCTATCCCACGCCGCTGGAGACCGCCGGGCGCGACGAGGTGTTCGTGGGGCGCATCCGCAAGGATCCGTTTCTGCCGCGCACCCTGCACCTGTGGGTGGTTTCGGACAACCTGCGCAAGGGCGCGGCGACCAACGCCGTGCAGATCGTGGAGGAGCTCTCGGGTGCCTAGACGGCGGCGCGGGGGTGGCGCCCGCACGCGGGCGGTGATCGAGACCAGCGCCGGCGGGGTGATCTACCGCTGGCGCGAGGGCCGCGCGCACGTGCTGCTCATCCGCGACGCGTACCAGCACTGGGGCTTTCCCAAGGGCCACGTGGAGCAGACCGAGACCGCGGCCGACGCGGCGCTCCGCGAGGTGGAGGAGGAGACGGGGCTCAACTGCCTGCGCCTGGGGCCGCGGCTGCAGACCATCGACTGGTTCTTCCGCTTTCGCGGCAAGCTCATCCACAAGTACTGCCACTTCTACCTGATCGAATCCCCCGAGGGCGACACCTGTCCGCAGCAGGAGGAGGGGATCACGGAGTGCATCTGGCTCCCGCTGGACGAGGCCATCAGCTCCATCTCCTACGACAACGCCCGCGAGGTCCTCAAGCGCGCCGCCGAGACGCTGGCCGAGGCCCTGCGCCGCGCGGAGGAGGAACTGGATCGCGGCGAGTCGCTGCGGCCGGCGCACGGGAGCGGCTGAAGCCGCCGCAACAACGCCGGAAAGCCCCACAAACTGCGTGGGGCTTCAACAACACCCGACAACAAAGCGTTGACTTCCTGAGAAGCTGTTATGAACCGATCTCGAGCAGCTTGTACGCCCGTGCCAGCATGAGACAGGCGAAGGCGATGAAGTGCAGGCCAGCTAACGTCTCAGGCAATCGTTCGTAGTCCTTGGCGAGCCTGCGGAAGCGGCTCAGCCACGCAAAGCTACGCTCGACAACCCAGCGCTTGGGCAGGAGCACAAAGCCTTTCGCCGTCTCGGGTAGCATGACCACCTCGAGCTGGATTCCATGTTCCTGCGCTGCATTGTGAGCCTGCGGCCCGCGGTACGCGCCATCCGCGTAGGCGATCTGCACAGTTTCACGCGTAGCCTGCTGCGTTGCGCGGGCCAACGCGGCGACTGCATCGCGATCCTGAGCGCTGGCCGGTGTGACGACCACGGCAAGCAGGTGCCCGAGCGTGTCGACGGCGATGTGCACCTTCGATCCACGAGTCCTCTTGTTCGGGTCGTTGCCTGCCCGGTGCCCGCTTTCCGGTGTAGAGCGCAGGGTGCGAGCGTCGATCACCGAGCCCGTAGGCTGCTCGTTGCGGCCCTGGAGCATGCGGATCAGAGCACGCAGATCGTTCGCCATGGTCTGAAAGACTTCCGCCCGAATCCAGCGCTGAGTTTGCTGGTAAACGGCGGCCCATGGCGGAAGATCGTGCGGCATGTACCGCCAGGGCGCGCCTGTTTTCACGATCCAGCGCAAGCCATTGAACACCTCCCGCAGCGAATGCTCCCGCTGCGGAGACGTCACGCGGATCAGGGCCAGATACGGTGCGACGAAGGCCCATTCCTCGTCGCTGATATCACTCGGGTATCGTATAGGGTTCGACATACGCCGAATCTACACCCCAAGTAAACAGAGTGCATAACAGCCTCTGAGGGAGCGCCGCGCAGGTGCTGGCCTATGCTCCACACCCGGCGCGCGACCGAAGGACCTCGCATCGGCGTCGCCGGGACCCGCTGCATGTGGCGACGCCGCGGCTACAGTCCACGCAGGTGGACTTTGTGTTTTCCCAGCGGCGAATTCATTCGCTCCTGGAGGTGGCCTGCGCGAATCGTCGATCCCGAAGGCGCGCAGGCTCGCCCGGACGCACGACGATCCCACCCCTTCGACCAAACGAGCGAGGCCGCCCCGGCTTGGAACCGGGGCGGCCTCGTAGCGCTTCTGCGAGCGCGTCGGGCTATTCCAGGCCGCGGCCGGCGCGGCGGGCGCGCAACTGGTCGTACGCCATCATCCCCAGCGGCAGCGCCCAGCTGGCGGTGCTCATCATCCGGCCGGCGCGGGGGCTGCGGCGCGCCACGCGGTTCATGGCCCAGGTGGCGGCGCCCGCCATCGCCATGCTCTTCACGCTCCGGCGGCGGGGGTTCAGCATCGTGATCAGACCACTCATCGGCACGCCTCCTGTTGGTTGGCTAAGTGCTTGGAGATACAGTGCTTGTGCATGATGCGGGCCACCGCGCCGCATCATCGCTCTGGCACGGGAGCAGTTGCCGCGCTACTCTATGATCCACTCCCCTGTCCTTTTCCAAGCCGTCGACGTGATGCCGCTCGTCCCCGTGGCGAGGCACGTGTCCGCGACTACGTCCGTCAGGAAATTGACATGGATGACGTGCGGGCGACGCCACTCTCCCCCCTTCAGGAGCGGCGCGCGATAACCCTACCGGGAGGCCAGACATGTCCCGCAGGATCATGCCGGATCACGGAAAGTACCGCTGGACCGCGCCGCTGTGCGCGCTCGTTCTGCTCATGTTGACGGTGCTCGCCCCCGCGACCGCCGATGCGCAGCGCCGCCCCCGCCTCCTGGGCCGCCCCGTCGCGCCGGCGACCGACACCATCACGGTGGCGGATGGCACGGTCGCCGTGGCGGACGTGGAGCCGGCGCCAGCGTCGGAGACCGCCGACCGACGCGACGAGTTTCCCGTGCAGCGGCGCCTGGAGATGCGCTCCACCGCGTACTGCCTGCGCGGCACCATGCGCACGGGCGTCCGCGTCCGCGACGGGATGGCGGCCGGCGACCCCAGCGTGCTCCCGCTGGGCTCCGTCGTCCGTGTCTCGCATCCGGACGGGCGGCTGATCGGCATCTTCGTCATCATGGACACCGGCGGCGCCATTCGCGGCAACAAGATCGACCTGTGGTTCGACAGCTGCCGCGAGGCCTCCGACTGGGGCATCCGCTCCGTCGTCGCCGAGGTCCTCGACATCGGCCGCGCCTGACTGGCGTCTCGGCTCGCTGAAACACCCGCCCCATCACGACGCCCCGCCGGTTGCGGGGCGTCGTGCGTTGCTTCGGTGATCTCCCCGGTAGCACCGCCGGCCCGGCGAATCCGAAGAATTCCCGCGCGCGGCCAGGGCGCGCACCGCACCGGCCCGAACACCAGATCCGCCAATCCGCGAAGGCGGATTTCGTGTAGTTGTTGCAGCGAATTCATTCGCCCTTGCCGCCCGCTGCACGATCACCCGATGGGTTCCTCCTCCCTACCCGTCGCGGACGCCGGCCCCATCACGCTACATTATCCCTGCACAAAGGATCGACATCGAACGCACAGGCAGGGGATGGGGATGGCGGAGGCGAGGATCCATCAGGAGGCGCCGGGAGTCACGCGCATCGATCACGGCTGGGGCGGCGAGGGTTTCATTGCGTCGTACCTGGTGGAGGACGGCGGCGAGCTGGCGCTGATCGAGGCGGGGCCCGCGTCCACGCGGGACGCGCTGCTGGCCGGCATCCGCGCCGCCGGGCACGATCCCGCCGACCTGTCGCACATCCTGCTCACGCACATCCACCTGGACCACGCCGCCGGCGCCGGCCAGCTGGCCCGCATCGCCCAGGGCGCCACGGTGCACGTGCACCCGCAGGGCGCGCCGCACCTGGTGGACCCGTCGCGGCTGCTGGCCAGCGCCACGCGCATCTACGGCGACCAGATGGATGCACTGTGGGGCACCATGCTCCCCGTCCCCGTTGAGCGCATCCGCACGCCGACCGATGGTGATGCGGTGCGCGTGGGCGGCCGGTCGCTGGTGGCGCTGGATACGCCCGGCCACGCCATCCACCACTTCGCCTTTCACGATCCCGACGCCGGCCTGGTGTTCACCGGCGACGTGGGCGGCATCCGGCTGCAGGGCGCGAGGCACGTGCGGCCGCCCACGCCGCCTCCGGAGGTGGATACGCCCGCGTGGCTGGCCAGCATCGACCGGCTGCGCGCGCTGCAGCCGCGGATGCTGCTCCCCACCCACTTCGGGGGGATCGATGACGTCGCGTGGCACCTGGACGACCTTGCCGCGCGCCTGAACGACTGGACGCGCCTGGCGGCCCAGCACACCGACCCCGCCGTGCTCGCCGACACCCTGCGCCGCCGCGCCGACGCCGAGCTGCTGGCCGCCACGGGTGATGCGGGGCTGGTGCGCCGCTACGCCCAGTCCATCCCGTACGACATGATGGCCACCGGCCTCGCGCGCCAGGCCCGCACCCAGGCCGAGATCGCCGCGCGGCGCTGACATCCACCGGTCGCGGACCCGCCGTACAGAATCTGCCGGTGTGAGATATCGTCCACGCCGCGATCGAATTCTCCTCTGCCCACGCACTGAGCGGGGAAGAGGCCGGGAGAGGGAAACGTCGGCCCTTTATGTGGATTGCGACCCAAGCCGATGGTGCCCGGTAGCGGACGCGCAGGTGCCTGGAGCGCCGAAGACGGTCGGGCCGCCGAGTCCGCGCAGGCGGACTTTGCGATGTTGTAGCGGCGAATTCATTCGCTCCTGCAGGCGGAACGGGACGAAACTGGCCGTCGACACCGGTGACGAGGCCGATGAGACTGGTCGGTCTCTGCTGGAAACCGATTCATCCGCAAACATCATCCACCCCTTCCCCATGCTCCCAGACCCCGCCTCCCCCGCCCTGCCGCCAGGCGACCACGTCCGCCTCTCCGAGGTGATCTCGGCGCTGTCGTACGCTCTGGACCTTACGGAGGGGCAGCCGGAGGGGCATTCCGTGCGCACCTGCCTGATCGGGATGCGCATCGGGCGGCAGCTGGGGCTGGACGCGGAGGCCCGGTCGTCGCTGTTCTACGCGCTCCTGCTCAAGGACGCCGGCTGCTCCAGCAACTCCGCCGCGACCTGCGAGCTGTTCGGCGCCGACGACCAGGTGGTCAAGCAGACGTGGAAGACGGTGGACTGGTCCAGCCGCTGGCAGTCCATCGCCCACGTGGTGCGCAACGTCCGCCCGGGCGAGTCGCTGGTGACCAGGGCGAAGCAGGTCGCCGGCTTCACCCGGCAGGAGGCGCCCGGCACGGAGCTGGTCCGCACCCGCTGCGAGCGCGGCGCCGACATCGCGCGGATGCTGGAGATGACGGACGAGACCGCCGCCGCCATCCGCGCCCTGGACGAGCACTGGGACGGCCGCGGCATCCCCGCGGGGATGGCGGGCGAGGAGATCCCGCTGCTGGCGCGCATCGCCTGCCTGGCGCAGACCGTGGAGATCTTCCACTCCCGGCACGGCGTCGACACCGCCCTGGCCGTCGCGCGCGACCGCGCCGGCCGCTGGTTCGATCCCGAGCTGGTGCGCGCGCTGGAAGGGCTGCGCGCGGACGGCGCCTTCTGGGCCGGGCTCGATGGCGACTGCCGCGCGCAGGCCGCCGCGCTGGAGCCGGCCGACCGCGTCCTCGTCGCCGACGGCGACCGGCTGGACCGCATCGCTCACGCCTTTGCCCGCGTGATCGACGCCAAGTCGCCCTACACCTACCGCCACAGCGAGGGCGTGGCGGCGTACGCGGACGCCATCGGCCGCGTCCTGGGCTTCGATGCCGAAGTGTTACAGGACCTGCGCCGCGCCGCCCTGCTGCACGACGTGGGCAAGCTGGGCGTCTCCAACCGCATCCTGGACAAACCGGGAAAACTGACGGAAGAAGAGTTTGCCTCCGTGCGCCGGCACCCGGAGTACAGCTACCGCATCCTTGCGCGCGTGGCCCCGCTGCGCGCGCTGGCCGAGACCGCGGCCTCGCACCACGAGCGGATGGACGGGCGCGGCTACCACCGCGGCATTCCCGCCGGCACCCTTCCCCTGCCCGCGCGGGTGCTGGCCGTGGCCGACGTGTGCGACGCCCTTTCCGCCGAGCGGCCGTACCGCGCCGCCATGCCCCGCGAGCGGGTGCTGCAGATCATGCGCGGCGACGCCGGGCCCGCGCTGTGCCCCGAGAGCTTCGCCGCGCTCGAGGAGGCCCTGCGCGCCGATCCGGGGCTGGGAATGGATGCGCACGATTGATTGCCGGGAGGTCGTCATAGGTGCGTGCGCGTCGTCCGGCAGAGGTTACGGGTCAACCGACCGCGCACAGGCGTACGGAATATGCGTACAGGGTCTGACGGGAGGCGTGTGTATCAGTGTAAGTCGTGGTGGAGGCTGATTTTGCGCGGAACGCGGCCGCCCCGTGGGGGTACCGATCGCCCGGCGAGGAACGGGCGTTCCGGGCCGTGCGCGCACGGCGGTCCGGCGCGCCTTGACAGCGCGTATCGTGCACTGCACCTTACCCCGAACCCTGCCAGAGGGCTCGCGTTCGGCCGCGGGACGCCACGATCGCTTTTCCTCCGTCATGCGCGTTCCGGGGCGTGTGGCGGAGTTTCGATCTAACGTTCGCTAACCGGTCAGAATCGGGGAGGTCCGTGCGTTAGGCACTCCGGAGCGCGAAGTTCCCCTGCCGCGTCCGCCGGGGGCGCAACGTCTTGATCCACGCGGAGGAGGGCATGTTCAACAAGCTGGTGGCATCGGAAGGCCGGAAGAAGACTGGCTTCTGGTCGCCCCAAAACATGGTGATCTCGGCGATTCTCCACATCCTTCTCATCGGTGGGCTGGTGACGGCCGGCGTTTCGGCCGAGGCCCGCCGCAAGAGCAACGAGGAGCTGGTGGACTTCGTCGAGGTCGAGGAAGAGAAGCCCAAGGAGCCGGAGCCGGAGAAGCCCAAGGAGCCGGAGCCGCCGCCGCCCGAGCCCGAGGCGCCGCCGCCAGTGGTCAAGGGCACCCAGATGCTGGTTCCGCCCGAGGAGCCGCCCCCGACCATCGCCCCGCCCAGCACCAACGAGCAGGCGGTGAACCCGGAGGACTTCAGCGGCCAGGGCGCCGAGGGCGGCGTGGCCAAGGGCGTCGAAGGCGGCGTGGCCCAGAGCACCGTGGAGCGCACGGAGCCGGTCGACGAGGGCACGTACGAGCTGTCGGCGGTGGAAGAGATGCCGACGCTCAGCAACCGGTCGGACTTCGCCCGCCAGCTGCAGCGCAACTACCCGCCGCTGCTGCGCGACGCGGGTGTGGCGGGCACGGTGCAGGTGCGCTTCCGCGTGCAGCCGGACGGCCGCGTGGACGGGGAGAGCATCACCATCACCAGCACCACGCACGAGCAGTTCAACGAGCCCACCATTCGCGCCGTGCGGGTGCTGCGGTTCCGCCCGGCCAAGGTGAACGGCCGGCCGGTGCCGGTGTGGGTGGAGCAGCCGATCCAGTGGCAGGTGTCCCGCTAACAGGGGCCTGCAGGACGACGACGGTCGCCGCGCGGACGGGAGCCGCGCGGCGCTCTCCGGCGGAGCAGGGACGTACGATGTACGGGAGCCCGACGCGGACGGGGCCGCGCCGGAACGCAGAGGACAACACCAAACGGATGGCGCAGGCGCGCTGAGGAGAACGCAGAAATGGATATCGGAAAGATCTGGGCAGATACGGGGACGCTCAACCGGGGAATCGTGATCTTCCTCATCTTCATGAGCATTGCCTCGTTGTCGGTGGCGATCTGGAAGTGGATGATCTTCCGCCGGATGGCCAAGGCCACCAAGCAGTTCGCCCCGGCCTTCTCCAGCGCCCTCGAGAGCGACAACATCCCCGAGGCCCTGGCCCTGGCGGATCAGTACCCCAAGAGCCACGTGGCCCGCGTGCTGGGCGAGGCCCTGCGCGAGGTGGCGCCGCTGCTGAACGATCCGCGCGCCGCCGGCGCCGCCATCGTGAGCTGCGAACGCTCCGTTGAGCGCGAGCAGATCCTGCTGGCCAACGAGCTCAAGCAGGGGCTGGGCATTCTGGCCACCATCGGCGCGACGGCGCCGTTCGTGGGACTGCTGGGCACCACGCTGGGCATCGTGAACTCGTTCATGGGCATGGCCGAGCAGGGCGGCGGCCTCGAGGCCGTGTCGGGCGGTATCGCCGAGGCCCTGATCGCCACGGCCATCGGCCTGGTGGCGGCCATCCCCGCGGTGTGGCTGTACAACTACTTCACGGCCCGCCTGGACACGCTGTTCTCGGAGCTGGCCTACGCCGGCCGTGAGATGATCGACTGGATGATGACTCGCCAGGCCCGCCGCGAGGTGGGTGTCGGTGGCGCCAACTACGGAGGCTGACCATGGCAGGAGGCTTTGGCGGAGGCGCCTCCTTCGGCGGGTCCATTCTTCCCAAGGTGGCGGGCGTGGACTCGGATGTGAACGCCGACATCAACGTCACGCCCATGATCGACGTGATGCTGGTGCTCCTCATCATCTTCATGGTGGTGACGCCGGCGCTGGCGTACGAGGCCAAGCTGCCCAAGGCCAAGATGTCGGCGCCCGAGAAGGAGGAGCGGGTCACGCTGGGAGTGGACAAGAACGGCCAGTACTTCATCGAGGACGTCCCCAACCCGGGACCCATCCCGCTGAACCAGCTGGAGAAGCGGCTCAAGGACGCGTACGTGGCCAAGGGGAACCCCGACGACCACACGCTCTACCTGAAGGCCGACAACGACATCGAGTACTCTGCCGTGCTCAGCGCCATCGACGCGGCACGCAACGCGGGGGTGCGCCGCATCGGCACCATTACCGAGCTGCCCAAGGGCGCGCGGGTTACCCGCCAATGACGCCGTTCGTCCGTCCCGCGGCGCGCGCGCGGCGGGACGGGCACCGACAACCGACCTGGAGGAATTGATCCCATGGCAATGGGAGTTGGCGGGAGCAAGGGCGGCGCCATGAACGAGATCAACATGACGCCCATGATCGACGTGCTCCTCGTGCTGCTCATCATCTTCATGGTGGTGCAGCAGGGGCTGCAGCGCGGTCTGAGCGTGCAGGTGCCGCCGCCCAAGGAGAAGGAAGAGATCGCCCAGAAGCCGCCCGACGACCAGCAGATCGTGCTGGAGGTGGAGCCGGGGCCCAAGTACTTCGTGAACAAGCAGGAAGTGCAGCCGGCCAACCTGGAGACCTTCCTGCGCGAGACCTTTGCGCAGCGGGTGCGCAAGGTGATCTTCGTGAAGGGCGCCGAGAACCTGTCGTACGGCGAGGTGGTTCGCGCCGTCGACGCCAGCCGCGCGGCCGACATCACGCTGGTGGGCCTGGTGCCGCGTCCCGAGGTGGGGCCGGCCACGGTAACCCCCGCGGCGCCGTAAAGGCGGATCTCGATTTCAAGACGTCGCGGAAGCCGGCGGTCCTTTCACGGGCCGCCGGCTCCTTGCTTTTGTGTGATTTTCGATGTTCGCTCATGTCGGGCAGACGGGCTTCCCGCGAGGGTTGCAACGCGCCACAAGCGTTGACTTCCTGAGGGAGGCGCCGCCCCGCCCCCTGGCTGCACGATGGACTTCTGGCGCCGAACTACCACACACCCGATAAAGCGGACGGTGTCATTCTGAGGGAGGCGCGCACTCCGGCCGACCCAGTCGCACCCTTGCCTGTGCGCCGACCGAAGAATCTCTACGATGGGCGCACGGTCCTGTCGGCTACGTCGGCCTCGGCGCGAGGACCCCGCCCGTTCCCGATAAAGATTCTTCGGTCGGCGCACAGGCCGTGGAGCGTGAAGACGGTTTTGCGCGGCGCCTTCCTCAGAATGACAGCGATCTTCTGGACGCAGTCGTTTTGCGGATTCGCCACTCCATTTGGCGCTCCCTCGGGAAAGTCAACTTCCGCGAAATCATCGTCGCAGCCTTCGTCAGAATCCCACCACATCCATCCGTTCCATCTCCACACCCCACACGGACGGAGGAACGGATGCGGAAGCCTCCCGGCCACATGCGCGATGAGCTCACGGCGTCCATCAACGTCACGCCCATGGTGGACGTGATGCTGGTGCTGCTCATCATCTTCATGGTCGTCACCGTCTCACTTCCCTACACGGCCCAGCTTCCGCGCGCCAGCGAAGCCGATCCCGCCGCGGAGGACCGCGTGACTCTGGGCGTCGACAACCAGGGTGCGTACTGGATGGGCCGCACGCGCATCCCCGCGCCGCAGCTGCCGACGCACCTGTCTGCCGCCTACGCGGGCCGCCCCGGCGACCACGTGCTGTACCTGAAGGCGGATTACAGCGTGCCCTACGCCACCATCCTGACGGCGATCGATGCGGCGCGGGACGTGGGCGTGGTGCGGGTGGGCGTGATCACGGAGCAGGAGCGGCAGGACTGACGGGTTCGGGGGACGGGGACGGCGATTCACGGACTTTCGCGAGGAGGGGGCGATGGCGATGACGACGGGGGGACGGAAGGGCAGCATCAGCCAGATCAACATGACGCCGATGATCGACGTGCTGCTGGTGCTGCTGATCATCTTCATGGTGATGCAGCAGGGGCTGCAGCGCGGGCTGAGCGTGCAGGTGCCGCCCCCGCCGGACGGACGGCCCATTCTTGCGCAGACCACGAACCTGGTGCTGGAGCTGGAGCCCGGCGGGCGCTACCTGCTGAACCGGCAGCCCGTGGCGCGCGAGCGGCTGGCGCAGGAGCTGGGTGCGGTGTTCGCGCCGCGGACGCGCAAGGTGCTCTTCGTGCGCGGCGCGGAGACGCTGCCGTACGGCGAGTTGATCGCCGCGGTGGATGCCAGCCGCCAGGCGGGGGTACAGGTGGTGGGGCTGGTGCCGCGCAACTGACTGCGTGGCCCTTCAGGGCATGGAAGGCGAAAGGCGCAGCGCGGAGAACCGCGCTGCGCCTTTCGTGTGTCCAGCGGATGCCGGCAGGGCGGCGTTGCGCCTACCAGTCCATCCCCGCGGAGACGAGCACGCCCACGCCGGGGCTGAAGTCGGTGTACCCTTTCACCACCTCCGCCAGCAGCCACCGCCGGCCGCCCGCGCGGACCCCCAGCCGCACCTCGCCCAGCGACTCGTTGCCGCGGATCTCGCTGTGCCCCGTCCCCACCTGCTGGCCCAGGATGGTGAGCATGGGCTGGATGGCACCGGCCGCGTACTCCGCGCGCACGGCGTAGATCAGCAGGTCGTCCTGCTCGAAGTCATTCTCCCGCGTGCCGAAGATCCCGATCCCCGCCTCGCCCTGCACGGCCACCCGCCCTCGCACCGTCCGCCCGCCGAGCGTGGCGAAGAAGTCGGTGGCGTCGCGGTCGAGGCCGACGGTGTTGTCCGTCGTCGGCAGGCGCGCGCCGAAGCGCAGGGCGGCGGCTACGGTGGCACGCTCGTTCGTCAGCCGCACGGTGGTAAGGACGCGGTAGTCGCCGGCGTCGCGGCGCGTTCCGTCATCATCCACCTCCACGTCCGGCTCCGCGGGGGCGAAGCGCGAGTCCTCTTCCAGGACGCGCTGCAGAGTACCGCCGGCCTCCAGCACCACCCGCCCCGTGCGCCAGAACGCGCGGAAATTGCCCGCCTCCACCAGCGTGCCCTGTGTCCCCGCCAGCGACGCGCGCTGGTCCCGCAGCCACCCCGCCCCCACCTGCGCCGACACCGTGCGCCCCGCATCGAACATCCGCCACTCGAACGGCTCCAGCGGCCGCAGCTGCGCGCCCGCGGCGGGCGGAAGGGAGGCGGCGAGGATGGTCGCGAGAGCAAGAATTCCGCACCGCGTCACCGCAGCGCCTCCGCGAGTGACGCGAACAGTCGCGCGCAGTGTGGGGCGCGGGCGCGAACCCGCTCTGGATCAAGCTTCTCAAGAATCAGCGGCGCGTGCTGCGTCTTGTGGTACTCGCCTTTCTGTGTCTTGCTGGTCGATGCTCTCAGTGCCGTGAAGACGGCTTTCTTATGGACTTCCTCTACGTTTTCCCGCACCGGGATCTGCTTTGTCCCGAACTGCGATCCGTAGAACTCCTTGAGCACCTGGGGATCCGCCAGGAACCACGATTCCATCACCTGCGCCATCAACTGGCACTGCTCGTCCGTCGCGTTCGACAGGTCCCAGGGTTCGCGCGCAGTAAGGTGATCGAGTGGCGATCCGGTGACCGGCTGTTCCGCGTCGACCAGCAGAAAAACATGCGCATCAGGATAGTTCTTCACGCCCTGCTGAAAGGCTTTGAAGGTGTCGTCACGCGATCCACACAGAATCAGCGTCCAGCTAACCCGCCGCTGCCGGGCGACATCACGCGGTACAGCGAGGAACTTGCTGAACGCTTCCCGCATCCGCGCCTTGCTGTCCTTGTCACCTCCGCCCTCGATGTAGATCCGGATGTCACTCACCAGCGATTCCCCCCGATCTCGCCCATCCGCCAGATCTCGCCGAGCGAATACTTCTCGAGCCACTCCCGCAGCGGTTCTGCCTCGAGCCGCTTCATCGTGGTACCATCCGGTGTAGCCTCGCACACCAGAATGCTCTCCGGCGTGTCCGAGAGTGCGGAAACCAGCGCGTCCGAGTGCGTGGTTACGAACAGCTGGGTGCGCTCCGATGCTTTCCGCAGCAGTTCCGCCACGGTCGGGAGGATGTCCGGATGCAGACCCAGCTCTGGCTCCTCGATCGCGACCACCGGCGGTGGATTGGGATGGCAGAGGATGGCGAGAAGGCAGAGATATCGAAGCGTGCCATCCGAGAGGCGGGTGGCGGGGATGAGCCGTCCGCCCTCTTCCTCAATGTATAGTTGGAGTGTTCCCCCTTGGATCTTCGTTGAGATGAAACGGGCCGGATCGTAGAATCTACGAAGATATGTGATCAGTTCCTCGCGCTTCGCCGACGTTTGTCCAAGGTCATGCAGTACGAGCCCAAGATTGCTTGCATCTGGAAGCAGATAGTCAGACGGTAGATCGGTCGACTGCGGAAGGCGCGCTGCTGATCGACCACCGAACGTCCATTCCCGAAAGAGTGTGACCTTCCCGAACTCGTCTGCAAGGAAAGTCACTTCTGGAAATCGCTGCGGATCCCGACGCTGGGCTAAAATTGACTGGCTGGATTTTAGGTCAACGAGTGGCGTTTCTTCCATTTGCCCATCGGAGCCCCTTGCAAACATCGTTGCCGACCCATCTTTACCCAAATAAATGGGGTAAAGCGGAAAGTCATCTTCGAATGTCATCCCGATGAACTCAAACCCGATATCAAACCGAGTTCCAACCGGCAGCAAAATGAAAGAATGCTGTAGATCGATTCGAGTTCCGAATCGATGACGAGCCACGGAGGTTCGAATCTGAATCCCGCGACCGGGCTGTGCTTCCTTCCAGAGATACTCCCCGATTCCGCCCCCTTCCCGGATGGCCGCCTGCATATCACTGGGTGCGGCGCGCAGGATCGAGAGCGCTTCCAGCAGGTTGCTCTTGCCGGATGCGTTCGGCCCAATCAGCACGTTCAGTGGAAGCAGATCCACTGATACGCCGTCCGGACCGTACGACAGGAAGTTTTGGAGTGTGAGGTTGCGAATCAGCGGAGCAAACATTGGCTTAGCGGCCGTGAGGAATTAGTGACGCCGGCCCATAATGCGTGGATGTGAGTAATGCGGAAAGGGCGTCAGTCCGCGGCCTGTGCGGGCTGGATCCAGCGGTCCAGGTTCGCGAGGACGGAGTTGGCGCGGGTGAGCACCTCGTCGGGGTAGCCCAGGGCGCGCTTGATCTCGATGTCGCGCTGCAGGCGGTTGCGGATGCGCTCCAGCGCCATCACGCCGCGCGAGCCCAGTTGGCGAGCGTAGTAGAAGGAGTTGGAGGGCACGGGAAAGTCGCTGCCGTGAATCGTCCGCTCGACCAGCTGCGCGTCGCGGGCAAAGCCGGGAAGGTGGGGAAAGCGCGACGGGTTGCTGATGCCGGAGTTGTCCACCCACAGGTGCGGAAAGCGCTCCAGCATCCTCCGCAGCATGGGCACCTGGTCCGGGTCGCGCGCGTAGGTGACGGGCGCGCCCGTGTGCGCGACGATCATCCGCACCCCCTCTTCCAGCGGAAACAGGATGCGGCGCAGGTCCTTGAGGTCCGGCGACACCTCGGCAAAGGTGTTCTCGCTGCCGCCGGAGTGCACCAGGATCGGGATGCCGGTCTCCGCCAGGCGCCGGTAGAAGGGGCCTACGGAGCGGTCCGCCGGGTCGATGCCCTGCGTGGCGGGGAGCCACTTGATGAGCGTGGCGCCGCCTTCGATGCATTCCTCCAGCCGTTCCAGCGCGTCCCGCCGGTGCGGATTCACCGAAGGGCCCGGAATCAGCTCCGGATGGCGGCGGCAGACTTCGAATACCCATTCGGACGGGATCACCATCTGCGAACGCGAGCGATCCAGCATCCCGGATCGGTCGTACACGCCGTCGAAGCCCAGCGCCACGGCGTGGTCCAGCTCGCTGCGCCGCACGCGCTCCGCCAGCTCCGACGCCCACTCGGCGTCCGCGTGCGCCATGTCGGCGGGGCGGTGGCGCAGGCGCAGCAGCTTGTACGTCATCCGCCGGGTGAACGCGGGCGAGACCCAGCACCCGGAATCGTCGGTCCCGGTGCCGGCCAGGTGCACGTGGCAGTCGATCTTGGGCGGATTCAAACCATCTCCCCTGCAGGCTGCCGCGAGCGGATCCATCCCGTGACCGAGACCAGCGTGTCCGGGTCGAAGGGAAGGGTGTAGTGGGTGGCCGCCGTAAGCGAGCGCAGGTTGCTCCCCCCGCGCCGCAGCTTCTTCGACAGGCGCAGCCCCTGGTCGTGCGGCACGATGGCGTCGGCGTGGCTGTAGATGAGCAGGGTGGGGACGCGGATGTCGGACACGCGGTTCTCCAGATCCATCTCCCCCAGCAGGCGCTGGACGGCGGCCACGTAGCTCCAGGCGCGCCCGTCCGCGTCCACGCGCCGGAACGGGTACGCGGCGCGCTTCACGGGGCCGAAGGCGGGGACGAGGCCCCACAGGCCGTAGTGCTCGCGCTGTGCCAGCGTGGCGCGGGAAAAGAAGCCGCGCACCTCCGCCACCGCCGTCCGCGCGCCGATGCGCGCGTCGACGGGCGCGGAGAGGATGGTGGCGGAGGCGGCGCGGTCCAGCGCGCCAGACGCCAGCGCATCCAGCACCAGCGAGCC
>DASTVC010000628.1:0-32240 GCA_035759295.1 Longimicrobium sp.
TGCGAAGCCCGGGCCTGCGAGAAGGCCAGCGCGTTCCCGCAGGGGTTCGCGCGAGGGTACGGTTCACGGGATCGCGCCTCGGGTGAAGCCGGAATGGTGGGTCGCGGGGCGCTGCGGCGGGACAGGGGTTGCCAGAAAAAATGCGGATGGCCCCTTGCCGAGCTTCGGTCCGCCTGCCGTTCCCGACACTTCCAGAAAAGCCCGGTGCGCCCCGCGCCGGCCGACGAGCGGGACGCGATGAGAGGGTACGGTTCGCGGGATCGCGCGTCGGGTGAAGCGGGATGATGGCTCGCGGGCGCTGCGGCGGGAAAGGGTTTGTCAGAAAAAATGCGGATGGCACCCTGCAGAGCTTCGGTCCGCCTGCCGTTCCCGACATCCCCAGAAAAGCCCGGTGCGCCCCGCGACGGCCGATGTGCGGGACACGGTGTCCCGCATGGTGAACCCGCCACCGCTTCCCGCGATGTTTGCAACCAAATCCGCGCTGAACCGAATTCTTTCCGCCACGCCTCTCACCAGGATGGCTTACGGCCCGGTCCGCACCCGCGGTCGCAGCCGCTCCACCGTGGCGGGGCCGATCCCCGGCACCTTGTCGAGTTCACCCACCGTGGCGAACCGGCCGTTCGCGTCTCGCCACTCCACGATGCGCTCCGCCAGCGCCGGACCGATCCCCGGCAGCGTGGCCAGTTCGTCCGCCGTGGCCCGGTTCACGTCCACCGGCGCGGACGATGATCCCGGAGCGCGATCCCGGCCCTTTGCCGGAGCAGTCGATGGGGAAGGATCAGGCGTGGAGATCGCGCGCCGGGACGGATCCCGCGCTCCATCTCCGGCCTCCACAGCCCTGTTCCCTGTCCCCTGTTCCCTGTCCCCTTCGCCCGCGGGCGCCAGCGCCAGGTGCGGCCCCGCGTCGCGCAGCAGCGCCGGACCCACGCCGGGAACTTCGTCGAAATCCGCCATCGTCTCGAAGCGTCCGTTGCTCTCCCGCCAGTCGACGATGCGCTGCGCCAGCGCGGGGCCGATCTTCGGCAGTCGATCCAGCTCATCCGCGCTCGCCGTGTTCGGATCGATGCGCTCCCCTGGGGCCAGCGGCGCGCTCCTGCGCTCCGCCAGCTCCACCGAGTCCGCCACCTGCGCGGCGAGGGAGGATGCGGACGCCTCCGCTGCCGGCGGCCCGGTGAGCGCGGGATCGGCGGGCCCCGTCCGCAGCGTGCGGGCCGCCGCGCCGCCCGCCAGCAGCAGCGCGGCCACGCCCAGCGCCAGCCGTTCCTGCGGCGTCGCGGCCATCAGCGCACCTCCGCCGGGGCTTCGGCGTAGATCGCCGCCGCCAGCGTCCGCCCCACCAGCCCCATCGTCTCCCGGGCCAGGTAGCGCGGCAGGTCGTCGGTCGCGTGCCAGCGCATGTTCAGCGGCCCGTACTCCCGGTCCGCCACGACGACCGTGGGGATCCCCGCCGCGGACAGGACCTTCCCCTGGTTGGCCGCCGGCGCCGCCGTCTGGGCGACGAAGACGGAGTCGTAGCGCAGCCGCCGGGCCGCCTCCCACATCCGCCGCGCCGGTTCCGCGGCGCCGGCGGCGGACGCGGAGTCCATCGGGAATTCCGCGTGGACGTCCGCCACCGCCTGCAGCACCACGGCGTAGCGCGGCCGGTACCCCGGCATGGACCGGATGAAGTGCTTCGTCCCCATCATCTGCACCTCCCGCGAGTAGTCGTCCCCGTCCGCCAGCAGCAGGTCGATTCCCACCGGCGGCGGCTGCTCCGTGAACAGCTGCGCCATCTCCATCAGCACCGCCACGCCCGACGCGTTCAGGTTCGCGCCGGGGACGGGGTAGCGGCGGTCCAGCACGTCCGGCGAGCCGTCCGCCCGCAGCCGCGTGTCCCAGTTGGCCACCAGCAGCACGCGGTCCGCCAGCTCCGGGCGAAAGCGCGCCACCACGTTGGTCATCTTCAGCGTCTTTCCCGCCGAGTCGGTGGCCGTGAACGCCTGCTGCAGCACCGTGTCGGCGCGGAACTCCAGCTCTTCCACCATCCACGCCAGCTGCCGCCGGTGCCCCGGGTTTCCCGCGTAGCGCGGGCCGAACGACAGCTGCAGCACCAGGTGCGACCACGCCCGGTTTTCCTGGAACTCCGGCGCTGGGGGAGGACGGTCGGCGCAGGCGCACAGAAGCAGCGCGCCGGCGGCCGCGGAACGCACGGCGGCGCGGGTCGGTATCACGGGATTCACGACGTCGAGGGGGAGTTTGCGGACGGAGTGGACGGCGGAGGTTGTACCGTCCCCGCCCGCCGCGTATACTACAGATCGGCCCTCACCACCGGCAAGTCCCGATCGGCCCGGATGAAGATCCTTACGCGGTACCTGATGCGGGCGCACCTTGGCCCGTTTCTTTTTGCCTTCTTCGCCCTTACGGGGGTGATCCTCATCAACACCCTGGCGCGCCGCCTGGCCGACCTGGCCGGCAAGGGGCTGCCGCCGCGGGTGATCGGCGAGTTCTTCGTCCTGGCGCTTCCGGCCACCATCGCCCTCACCTTCCCCATGGCGGTGCTGGTGGCGGTGCTCTTTACCTTCTCCAACCTCACGGCGGAGAACGAGATCACCGCGCTCAAGGCCAGCGGGGTAGACCTGCGGCGCATGCTGGCGCCCCTGCTGGTGGCCGCCGGCGTGATCACGGGGGGGATGATCGTCTTCAACGACCGCGTGCTCCCCGAGGCAAACCACCGCTGGAGCCAGCTGATCATCGACATCGGCCGCAAGACGCCCACGTTCCTGCTGGAGGAGCAGACCCTCAACCGCATCACCCCGCAGAGCGGCGGAAAGGTGTACTACCTGCGCGCGGCCCGCATCGAGCAGGGCACCAACCGCATGTGGGACGTGCAGATGTTCGACGTGAGCAACCCGTCTACCCTGCACACCGTCTACGCCGACAGCGGCCGCGCCGCGTTCAGCGGCAACGGCACCGACATGATCCTGCAGCTGTACGACGGCCACACCCGCGAGGTGAGCTCCGCCGAACCGGGAACGTTCCGCCGCATGTACTTCAAGAAGCAGGTGTTCGGCGTTCCCGACGTGGGCAACCAGCTGCAGCGCAACGACCGCCCCGACGGCTACCGCGGCGACCGCGAGATGACCATCGGCATGCTGCAGGCGCAGATCGACACCCTGGCCGGCCAGCGGCGGGACGAGAGTCGCGACCTGCGGCAGGCGGCCATGGCGGACCTGGAGTTCGCCCTGACCGGCAAGGAAGAGGCGGGCACCACCGGCGCGCCCGGAACGCCCGGCGGGGTGCAGGCGCCGTCGCAGGTGGAGCCGGAGATGGCCGCGGCCATGGAAGCCGAGCGCCGCAACCTGCGCACGCGCACCCGCCGCACCGCCGACATGCTCACCAACCGGGGGCGGCAGGTGGGGCAGCTGGAGGAAAGCATGCGCAACTACCTGGTGGAGATCCACAAGAAGTACTCCATCGCCGTGGCCTCGCTCGTCTTCGTCATCGTGGGCGCGCCGCTGGCCCTGCGCTTTGGCGGCGGGGGGATCGGAATGGTGATCGCCACCAGCATGGCCGTGTTCTCTCTGTACTACGTGGGGCTCATCGGCGGCGAGTCGCTGGCCGGCCGCGGCATCGTGACCCCCGTGTTCGCCATGTGGATCATGAACGCGGTAATGCTGGTCCTCGGCATCTTCGGCCTGGTCACCATGGGACGGGAAACGTCCACGGCTCGATCCAGCGCCTGGGACCAGCTGCTGCAGGCCGTCCGCGACGCGGCGGCGGCGCCGCTGGCCCGGCTGCGGAGGACGCGCCCCTCATGAAGCTGCTGGACCGCTACGTGATGCGGCAGTTCCTGGTCACCTTCTTCATGCTGGTGATGGGGCTGCCGCTGTTGTTCATCATCGGCGACATCACGGACAACATCGACACGTACATGGACCGCGGGATCGCGCTGCGCCGGCTGGGGCTGGCGTACGTGTACCAGTTTCCGCAGTTCATGGTCTACGCCTTTCCCATCGCCGCGCTGGTCGCGACGGTCTTCACCATCGGCGGGTTGACGCGCCATCAGGAGATCACCGCGGCCAAGGCGGGCGGAGTGAGCTTCTGGCGCCTGTTCATCCCCATCGGTCTCCTTTCCATCCTGCTGAGTGCCGGCGCCTTCGGCCTCAGCGAGGTGGTGCCGGCTTCCCTGCGCAAGGCCGCCGCCCTGCGCGGCGAGGCGGTGACCACGACGGCCAATGGGCCCCGCATCAACTTCGTCTTCCAGACGGAGCGCGAGGGGGTCCTCACCGCGCGCCGCCTGGACGCCGCCACGGGCGAGCTGAACGAGGTGTCGCTGGAGCGCAACGCCACCGCCAAGGCGCCCGGCAAGCACCTGTTCGCGCGGCGGGCCGTCTGGCGCCAGCGCGGCGGATGGCGCTTCGAGGACGGCTGGAACCGCACGCTGCTGGCGGACGGCCGCGAAGAAGCGGAGAAGTTCGACACCCTCTCCATCCCTGGCCTCATCGAGCAGCCCGAGGACCTGATGGCGGAGCCCCGCGATCCCGAGCAGATGCGCTACGCCGAGGTCACGCGCTTCGTGGGCGCCATCGAGCGCTCCGGCGGCGACGCGCTGCCGCTGCGGGTGGAGCAGGCGCTCAAGCTCTCCGTGCCGCTGGCGGTGATCGTGATCGTGCTGTTCGGCGCGCCGCTGGTCACCAGCAGCAGCCGCGGCGGCGCGGCGTACGGCGTGGGGATCAGCCTGGGCATCACCATCGTCTACATGCTGCTCTTTCGCGTGGGCAAGGCGCTGGGCAGCAGCGGCGCCATCGACCCCAACCTCGCCGCCTGGGGCCCCAACCTCCTCTTTCTGGTCGCCGGCCTCATCCTGATGCTCCGCGTCCGCACGTAGCGGGTCGAGGCCGCCTCACGCGGAGGCGCAGCGAGAAGTCGGAGATCGGCGCCGGGGAGATGATTCTCTCCGGCGCTGGTCGTTTCTACCGGCTCCGGGCCCGCCGGGGACCTGCGGGTGGAGGAGGCTTGGGGCACGCGGCGCCTTCTGCCTGCGCCGCGCCCCCCAGCCTCAGCGTGCGCTGCGAATCGCCCCCATCCAGCACGTCCTCCTTGGCCGCGAGCAGCAGTCCTCGCAGCATCTCGGCGTCCGTGCCGATCCCGACCCTGCGTGCCCGTTCGCGCGCCTCGGACAGCAGCGCCTCGGGCGCACGCAGCGAGATGCGGGCGCGCGCCGGGCCCCGCGCCATGTCCGACTTCGCCAGGGCGTTTACGCGTTCGGCGAATTGCGCATCGCTGGCCAGCTCGCGCAGGTAGAAGCGCAGCAGGCCGGGGCGGAACGTCTGCACCGGTGCTTCATAATGGTTGGCCATCAGGCGAATCACGTCTTCCAGGTGCGTGGGGATCCGCGCTTCGAGCGACTCTTCTTTGCGACGCTGAAGCGCCTCGCCAATCCGCGGCGTGGTCTGCGCCGGGATGGCGGCCACCTTGTCGCACAGGTCGCACACCGCCACCAGCGCACCCGGCACGTCCACGCCGCTGCTGACGAGGCGGTAGGTACGCGTGCGGTAATGGGTGGTCACCAGGGTCTTGCAGTGCGGGCAGATCGCCTCGGACTCGTCGCCTTCCTTGACCAGATACATGGCACTACCGGTGTACGCTGATGAAAATGGCGCGGGTGGAGACGAAGTAAGCCTTTACGTACCACCGCTCGCCGTCGAGAACGGGTTTGAAGACGTGACAGAGCAGGTGCGGATAGAGGTGATGCTTCCGGGACTCGTACTCCAGGCCGCTGCACCGCCAGAGCAGCTGGATGACGAAGCCCGGGGTGACCTGCTTTGCGGCGAGCAGATTCTTCTCCGCGAGATCTGCACGTTCCTCGTATCCATACTGACGAGACCGCAACGCTTCGATCAGCAGCATCCGCACGTCCTTGAAGCCCATCCCGCCTCCCGTATTGTACGGCAATCGTCGTACTTGGTCAAGGCCGCGATGATGCGGCCTGATCAGGTGAGGGCGGGATTCTAGGGGTGTTCACTCTGTTCAAGACAGGGTGCGTGCGAACACGGCCACGTTGGTAGCAAAGTGGTCAGGGCACGAAAAAGCGCCCGCCCCCAGGCTGGAGGCGGGCGCTTGGGTCTGGGACGGTGGTCGAGGGCTACTTCACGATCTCGTCCACCGATCCGGAGGTGACAGGATGGTAACCGGGGCGCGCGATGCGGTAGATGCGGCGGGCGTGCGCCTGGCCCCACTCGCCCTGCGCCATCAGGCTGGTGAACAGCGGGCGGACGAACTTGCGGCGGCCCTGTGTGGTCAGGAACCGCTCCAGCGCGGGGAGCGCCGGCTCGTACCGGTGCTTGATGGCGATCTGCAGCCAGGCGAACAGGATCTCGCTGTTTCCCTGCTCCGAAAGACGGAAAGCGCGGTCCAGGTCCGCCAGCTGCGCGGGAGTCAGCCCCTGCGGCAGCGCGCCGAGAAAGTGCTGCCACTCCTGCGTGCTCCACTGGCCCGTCGCCAGCTGAGCGGCGGGGGTGCCGGCGAGAAAGCGCCGCGCCTCTCCCTCCACGCGGGTAAAGGCGCTGGACTCGCGGTGCACGGCGTTGGCGGGAATGCCGGTGCCGCTCGCCCACTCGTCCAGCATCAGCCGCCGCTCCAGCTCCGCGTCGCCGCGGATCAGGTTGGCGCGCAGGTCCGCCAGAAACAGCTCCGTGGTCATGGGCTGGAACGCGTGGCGATCGAAGTACGAGCGCAGGTACGCGTCCCACCGCGCGCGGCCGACGGCCTCTTCGATCGTGCGCAGGAAGGTGGCGCCCTTCTCGTACGGGATCTCCGTCATCCCCGCGTCCGGATCGCGGCCGGCCAGGTCGATGTGCAGCCGCGTGTCGGGCGCGTTCATCCCGCCCACGTTCTCGATCTCGCCCTGCAGCGTGCGCCACCCCAGGCTGGCCAGCATGTTGGCGCGCTCCCGCCCGTACAGCGCCTCCATGATGCGGTTCTCGAAATAGGTGGTGAACCCCTCGTTGAGCCAGAAGTCAGACCAGGTGGCGTTGGTCACCAGGTTGCCGCTCCACGAGTGCGCCAGCTCGTGCGCCACCAGCGACACCAGCGAGCGGTCGCCCGCCAGGATGGTGGGCGTGGCGAAGGTCAGGCGCGGGTTCTCCATCCCGCCGAAGGGGAACGACGGCGGCAGCACCAGCACGTCGTAGCGCCCCCAGCGGTAGGGCCCGTACAGCGCCTCGGCCGCGTCGACGAACTTCTCCAGCTCCGCCAGCTCGTACGCGGCGCGGTCCAGCGTAGTCGGCTCGGTCCAGACGCCGGTGCGCGGGCCCGTGGCGCGGAAGGCCAGGTCGCCCACGGCCAGCGCGATCAGGTACGGGGGGACGGGCGTGTCCAGCTTGAAGCGGAAGGATCTACCGCCCTGCGCCGCTTCCCCCTGCGGGGTGAGCATGTCGGCGCTCATCACCGCCGTCAGCGCGGCGGGAACGGTGATGCGGGCGTCGTAGTTCTGGCGGATGCCGGGCGAGTCCTGCGTGGGGATCCAGGTGCGCGTGAGGATCGCCTGCCCCTGGGAGAAGAGGAACGGCTGCCGCTTTCCCGCCGTCTGCTCGGGGGTGAGCCACTGCAGCGCGCCGGCATCCGGGCTCGTCCGATAGCGGATGACGATCTTGCGCCCCGCCGGCACGCCCACGACGAGCGGCCGGCCCAGCACGGAATCCGCCGCGCCGAACTCCCAGGGCAGCGCCTGCCCCGCGCCGTCCGTCACCTGCTGAATGTCCAGCCCGCGCGTGTCCAGGACGATCTCGTCCGCGCCGGGGGCCGTCTGCACGTCCAGCGTGGCCGTCCCCGCCAGCGTGTGGCTGGCGAAGTCCGTGGCCAGGTCCAGGCTCACGTGCGTGACGCGCGCCTGCTCCGGCCGCGCGAACGAGTGGATGTCGCGCGGCAGCGGCGTCATCGCGTTCGCCGCGGGCGCGGCCGCCGGAGGGGGCATCATCACGGGATCGCCGACCGTGGGCGTGCATCCGCCCAGCGCGGCGGCGAACGCGAACGCCAGACCGGCGGCGCGGGTGGATCGATCGAACGACGTCATCGTCATCATCGGAGTGATCGTTTTTCGGTGGATGGGCCTTCCGCGGCCGATCGGGCCTGCAAGTACCATCCCCGGCCGTCATTGATCCGGCGGATGGATACGAAAGAGCCCCCGCCGCGGCGTGCGGCGGGGGCTCTTTCATCCCTCCCTCTACTGGAACCGGATGCCGATGATGAGCCGGTTCAGGTCGAAGAGGTCGATGGCCTGGTGCTCCAGGAACAGGCGCGGGCCGCCGTCCCGTCCGGGGACAGGGAAGTTGACGCCGTAGCCCAGGTTCAGCACCGCCTCGCGACCGGCGCGGCCGGGGTTGGGGTCGGTGAGCACGAACAGGCCCAGGCCGCCGTACGCGTACGGCTGCAGCGGCGCGCCGCGGAGCTCGAACGGGATGAAGTCGTACTGGAGGTTCCCCGCCAGCAGCACCGACATCCCCCCCTGCCCGCCGCCGATGGCCAGCTCCGGCACCACGCGCAGCTGCGGGTTGCGGGGGTCCAGCGGGCCCAGGTCCAGCCGCCCGCCCAGCAGGAACTGCCGCGGCCGGTCCAGGTTGCCGCCCGTGTACATCCGCCACTCGCGCAGACTCGGGTTGAAGCCCGGGCGGGCGCGCCGGCCGGTGGAATCCACGGCCACGCGGTCCTGCACCCGCAGCGCCACCCGCGCCTCCAAGTTCTCCAGCAGCCGCTGCTCCGCCTCCGGCGTAAGTCCGGCCGAGCCGATGCGCTGCAGCTCGTCGCGTACCAGCGCGCGCAGCTCCGCGCGCTCCTCCGCCATCAACTCGCGCAGCATGGGCTCCAGGTCCGCCAGCACCTGCCGGCGCACCGCCTCCAGTTGCCCCGCCGTCACCGCGCCCGCGCCGATCGTGGGCCGGCCGGTGGCGCCCGCGGAGTCCGCCGGGCCGTAGCGGAGATAGATCTCACCCTCGCGGGGGATGGGGATGGTGACGAACTGCCGCGGATCGTCCTCGCGCCGCTGGATGGTGCCGTCGGCGTTCAGGTAGACGGTGTCCGGCGTCTCGCGGACCACGGCGGCCGACACGGGCGCGGTGCGGCGGCGGCCGGCGGCGCCCAGGCGAAAGGTGAGGCCGCCGGTGATCTGCAGGTTGGAGCGCAGGTCGTCGCTCAGCGAGTCGGCGTCTTGGAACAGGTAGCTGCGCGCCGCCGCCATCAGCCCCACGCGTCCCAGGTCCAGCCGCGCGCCGCCGCCCAGGATGGCCGCGTCGCGGTCTTCGGGCTGGCTGCCGTCCACGTCCCGAAAGCTGTCCATGAAGTCCACGCGTCCCACCCCGGCCACCAGGAAGGGGGTGATGCCGCGCCCGGAGTTCAGGTTCAGCTGCGCCTCTGCGCCGTACGACTGGATGGGGGCCGCGCCGTCCCGGTCCTCATTCAGCCCGCGCCAGTAAAAGCCGCGGATGCCGGCGTAGTCGGCCAGGTCCAGCCCCAGCCGGATGCCCAGGATCTCCTGGTCTTCCACGCGCACCTCCGGCGCGAACTCCTGCTGGCCGGCAAAGATCTCCACGGGAAGGGTGGTGCGCTGCGCCGACGCCGGCACCGCGACGAAAACGATGGCGGCCGCGGCCGCCAGGGCCCGGACGATGGTTGCGTTGGTCATGGCTCGGGGAAGGGGTGTGGAGGAGAGGATGAGCCTCGGGAACATGCGCTCTACGGCGCGCGGAGGCAAGCGGATTCAACTGTGTGGCAATTTTTTAGCATCCACGCTACCTTCCTCCGTCGCACGCACGCCGACCGGGGGATGGGTCGAGGCCGGACCCGCCGGTTTTCGCCGGTGGGAATCCGGAACGTTGACGGGCGAGCGGGTGCAACCGTGTCTCAGGATGCGAAGAAATTAGCAGCTTCCCGTTCCGCCCCTATTTCGGAGAGCGGCGCGGGGCAGTACACTCCCCTGCATCAGACCACCCTTTCCCTGAAAGAGGCAGCAACGATGAAACGCCTCATCCTGCTGCTGAACCTGGTTGCGCTTCCGGTGGCGGCGCAGCAGGTCAGCATCCCCCACACCACCTTTACGCTCCCCAACGGGCTGCGGGTGATCGTGGCGGAAGACCACTCCGCGCCGCTGGCCGCGGTGAACGTGTGGTACCACGTGGGCTCCGGCTACGAGCGCCCCGGCCGCACGGGGTTCGCGCACCTGTTCGAGCACATCATGTTCGAGGGGAGCAAGAACGTCCCCGAGGGCGACTTCGACAACTGGCTCGAAGCGGCCGGCGCAAGCAACAACGGCAGCACCAACAACGACCGCACCAACTACTACGAGGTCATGCCCAGCAACGCCGTGGAGCTGGCGCTGTGGCTGGAGGCCGACCGCATGGGCGGGCTGCTGGACGCCATGAACCCCGGCAAGCTCGAGGGCCAGCGCGGCGTGGTGAAGAACGAGCGCCGCCAGAGCTACGAGAACCAGCCGTACGGGCTGCTGTGGGAGGCCGCGCCGCCGCTGCTGTACCCGGCCAGCCACCCGTACTCGTGGACCACCATCGGCTCCATGGCCGACCTGGACGCGGCCCAGCTGGAGGACGTGAACCAGTTCTTCCGCACCTACTACGCGCCCAACAACGCGTCCATCGCCATCGTGGGCGACGTGAACCCGCAGCAGGTCCGGCAGTGGGTGGAGCGCTACTTTGGCTGGATTCCCCGCAACAACGCCGTGGAGCGCCCGCAGATCGCGCAGCCGGCGCTGGCGGCCACCACCTACACCACCCGCGAAGACCGCGTCACCCTGCCGGAGGTGACCATGTTCTGGCGCACCGGTCCCCGCTTTTCGCAGGACGAGGCGGCGATCAACGCGCTGGCGGCCATCCTCACCGACGGCAAGAGCGCGCGGCTGTACAAGCGGCTGGTATATGACGAGCAGGTGGCCGCGTTCACCCTGTCCGGCAACGACGCCCAGCTGCTTTCCGGTGACCTGATGGTGCGCATCCGCGCCCGCCCCGAGGTAGACCTGGACCGCATCGAGGCGGCGGTGGACGAGGAAGTGGCCCGGCTCGCCGCCACGCCGCCTTCGCGGGAGGAGCTGGACCGCGTGGTCAACGGCCTGCTGACGGGCTTCGTGGGCCAGCTGGAGTCGGTGCAGAACAAGGCGGACCGGCTGAACGACTACCTGTACTATGCGGGCAACGCGGGGTACGCGGACCAGGACCTGGCCCGCTACCGCGCGCTCACCCCGGCCGACATCCAGCGCGTGGCCCGGCAGTACATGGCGGGACGGCCGCACGTGATCATCAGCATCGTGCCGCAGGGCAAGACCGAGCTCGCCGCCCAGGAGAACCAGTGATGAAACGGACCCTTCTTACTCTCGCCGCCGGGGCCGCCCTTCTGGGCGGTGCCCCCGCCGCGGGCGCGCAGCCGTTCCCCACCACGCCGCCGCGCCCCACGGGTGCCCCGCGCGTGGACCTCCCCGAGCCCACGCGCATGCGGCTGCCCAACGGGCTTACCGTGATGTACGTGCGGCAGGCGGAGCTCCCGGTGGTCAGCGCGGTGCTGGTCACCCGCGGCGCCGGCAGCAGCGACGAGCCGGCCGAGATGCCGGGGCTGGCGTCGTTCACGGCCAACATGATGGACGAGGGCGCCGCCGGCCGCGACGCGCTGCAGCTGGCCGACGCGCTGGACCTGCTGGGCGCCAGCCTGTCTACCGGCTCCGGCACGGACGCCGCGCAGGCCAACCTGTACGTGCTACGGGAGAACTTTCCCGCCGCGCTGCGGCTGATGGCCGACGTGATCATCCGTCCCGACTTCCCGGAGCGCGAGGTGAACCGCCTGCGCGACGAGCGGCTCACGGCGCTGGCCCGGGCCAAGGACGAGGCGACGACCATCGCCAACAACGCGTTTGCCTCGCTGGTCTACGGCGCGCAGCATCCTTACGGGCGCTCCCCCAGCGCGGAGAGCACGCGGGGGCTGGACCGCGCCCGCGTGCAGGCCTTTCACGCCAGCCGCTACCGGCCGGAGACCTCCACGCTCATCCTGGTGGGCGACGTGGACCCGGCCGCCATGCAGCCCCTGATCGCCGAGGCATTCGGCGGATGGCGCGGGCAGGGCGCGGCGGGGTCGCTGGGCGAGCCGCCGGCGCCGCCCACCATCGAGCGCACGGTGGTGTACCTGATCGACAAGCCGGGCGCCGCGCAGTCGGAGATCCGCATCGGGCACCCGGGCGTGCCGCGCAGCAGCCCCGACTACTTCCCGCTGCTGGTGATGAACACCATGCTGGGCGGTACCTTCACCAGCCGCCTGAACACCAACCTGCGCGAGACGCACGGCTGGGCGTACGGAGCCGGCAGCAGCTTCAGCATGCTGCGCGGCGCGGGGCCGTTCAGCGCGCGGGCCGGCGTGCAGACCAACGCCACCGACAGCGCGCTGGTGGAGTTCTTCAAGGAGATCAACCGCATGCGCACCGAGGCGGTCACGCCCCAGGAGCTGCAGAAGATCAAGAACTACGTGGCCCTGCGCCTGCCGGACCAGCTGGAGACCACGGGCGACGTGTCCGGCCAGCTGGCGACGCTGGAGACGTACGGCATGGACGCCTCGTTCTTCGACGACTACGTGCAGCGCATCATGGCCGTCACGGCGGAGGATCTGAGCCGCGTGGCCAACCAGTACCTGCGCCCCGACCGCGCGGTGGTAGTCGTGGTCGGCGACCGGCAGGTGGTTGAAGCCGCCGTCCGCGCCGCCAACGTGGGGCCGGTGGAGATTCGCGATGTGACGGAGTTCGTGCGGGAGTAGGGCGGTACGAAGGTACGGCAGGTACGAAGGTACATGACGTGAGCGCGGGGGTCGTCCGGTGGGCGGCCCCCGCCTCCTGTTTTGGTTCATCGCCGATTGGGTTGCAAACCGCGCGTCAGGCTCTCCAGGGGCGAGATGACCTGCGATGCAGTGGAACGGTGTCAGGATACGACGGCAGGCGGGGTTGCTCCACGCTTGTGTGGACGCGTCGGGAACGGCAGAGGGAGGGAAGCGCGGCAGGGAGCCATCCGCATTTTTCGGGAGATACCTATCCCGCCATCCTCGTCCCCAGCCCCCGCGCCGACGTCCGGCCGCAAGCGCATCGGAGCCGGCCTCCACGAACACCCGATGCGCGATCTTGCGAAGCCTGGGCCCGCGAGAAAGCTGGGGGCGTTCCCGCATAGGTTCGCGCGAGAGGGTGGTTCGCGGGATCGCGCATCGGGTGAAGCCGGAATGGTGGGCTACGCGGCGCTGCGGCGGGAAAGGTGTTCCAGAAAAAATGCGGATGGCCCCCTGCCGGGTGTCCATCCGCCTGCCGTTCCCGACATCCTCAGGGAAGCCCGGTGCGCCCCGCTCCTGCCTGCGTGCGAGACACGGTGTCGCGCTCTCCATGGGCGAGACAACCGCGATGCAGTGGAAGGGTGTCAGGATACGACCGCGGACGGGGGTTGCTCTGCGCGTGTGTGGCCGCGTCGAGAACGGTAGAGGGAAGGAAGCGCGGCAGGGGGCCATCCGCATTTTTCGGGAGATACCTAACCCGCCATCCTCGTCCCCAGCCCGGCGCCGACCTCCTGCCGCAAGCGCACCGGAGCCAGCCTCCACGAACACCCGATGCGCGATCTGGCGAAGCGTGGGCCCGCGAGAAGGCCGGGGGGGCGTTCCCGCAGAGGTTCGCGCGAGAGGGTGGTTCGCGGGATCGCGCATCGGGTGAAGCCGGAATGGTGGGTTGCGGGGCGCTGCGGCGGGAAAGGTGTTCCAGAAAAAATGCGGATGGCCCCCTGCCGCACCTCCATCCGCCTGCCGTTCCCTATGTCCCCAGGGAAGCCCGGTGCGCCCCGCTCCTGCCGACGTGCGGGACACGGTGTCGCGCATGGTGAACCAGAGACCGTTCCCCGTCATTCGTGGCGTGCAGCGAGATCCGCGATGACCCGCATTTTACGGTCTGGTCAGAGACGGATCGGCTGCGGCGTTTTGAGGGTCGTCGGTTTTCTGGCCACCCGCGCCCCGCACGATCATGATTCCTCGCCATCGATCGCCCCGCCGTTCGCTTCCGCCGTTTCTGTTCGCGTTCCTGGCCATCGCCGCGCCCTGCGCCGCGCACGCGCAGACCGTGCAGGGGCGCGTGGTGGACGGCGCGACGCAGCAGCCCGTCGCCGGCGCCATGGTACTGCTGGAGGATGCGCAGGGCGAGGCCGGCGCCGCCTTCAGCGAGGCGGACGGGAGCTTTCGCGTCACCGCCCCCGCGGCCGGAGAGTTCCGGCTGACGGTGGACAAGCCCGGCTACGAGATCCTGTCCACGTCACTGCGGCTGGCGGACGCACAGGTGCTGCAGATGGACGCCCGCCTGGTCCCGGAGGCGCAGACCGGCGCCATCTCCGCGCGGCCGCACCAGGTGCCGGCGCCGGCGGGCACGGGGCGCGGGATCGCCGGCCGCGTGGCGGAGGAGGGGAGCCGGCGGCCGGTCGCGGGCGCCACGGTCACGCTGCTGAACGAGCGCGGGCAGGGCGTGACGAGCGCCGTCACCGACGCCTCGGGCGGCTTTCACCTCTCCGTGCCGTCGCCGGGGCGCTTTCAGCTGCGGGCGCAGCGGGTGGGATACCAGGGCTCCCTCTCGCAGCCCATGACCGTGACGCCGGCCGACCTGGTGCAGGTGGAGCTGGTCGTATCCACCGACGCCGTGGTGCTGGCGCCGCTCACGGTGGTGGCGGCATCGCGCGACGTGACGCGCAACTCCCGGCTGGCGGCGTTCGAATGGCGCCAGCAGAACAACCCGTGGGGCCGGTTCCTGGGGCCCGAGCAGATTGCGCGCATCCGGCCGATGCACGCCAGCGACGTGCTGCAGCAGATGCCCCAGGTGCAGATCGCCGGGACGGGTCCCGTGCGGCAGGCCACCATGCGCGGGCGGTTTGGCGACCGCTGCATGCCCACCGTGTACGTGGACGGGCAGCAGATCCCGGCGCCGGCCAGCCGCGACGATACCCCGGACCGGGAATCGCCCAAACTCACGCCCTTTGCCCGGTCGTTCCCGACCCTCTCCGCGGATGGCCCCTCGAACGCCGGTGTGGGACTGGACGAGGTGGTGAGCGGCACCGACATCGTGGCCGTGGAGGTCTACGACAAGCCGTTCGAGGCCCCTCCTGAGTTCGGGCCCGCCGCGGCGCAGATCAACTGCGGCGTCATCGTGATCTGGACGCGCCGGCGCGGCGAGAACGGCGGCTGATGCCGGATCCGCCAAAGGATGGGCCTCACGCAGAGTAAGCGGAGTCAGCAGAGTTTTCTCGTGCCGTGTACTCTGCTCTCACGGTCTGAAGGCGGATGATGGCGGACGGTATGGCGCTCCGGTCGGCGAGGCACGATCCCTGGGGATGTCGGGAACGGGGAGGAGATGGAACGCGGTAGAGGGCCATCCGCGTTTTTTGGGGGAGGGATGCGGATCACGGACGCCCTTCGAAGCGCGCAGGAACAAGCGGTTTGCACCCACCTGATGCGCGATCTGGTGAACCATCGTCCCGGGCCCGACTCTGCCGGCGGAGCCGTTGGACGACAGAGATGCGGGCGTCGCGAGTTGAAGCGGCGCCCGCGCCTGCGTCGGGGGACCGGCTGATGAAGAGCGGTCGATCCCGTCCGCCACAGTCACCTGGCTGTCCTGCCCGGGGCGCAGGGTGTACCTTTTTGTGGGCACTCCCGGCGCAGGACGTTTCCACTTCCGAGCCTAATCGATTGCGCTGTAATTTGATGCGGACGATCGCGTGCGTGGCGTCCGTTTTGCTGGGAAGTACAGCCTGCTGGCCGCCGTCACCCGCACTCCGCATGATCATGTCCGCACATCATCGCACGCTCCGCCTCCCCCTCCGCACCCTGCTGCTGGCGCTGACCGCGGCCGCCGCGCCGCTCGCCGCCCACGCGCAGACCCTGCAGGGCCTGGTCCGGGACCGCGCGACGCAGCAGCCCCTGGCCGATGCCGAGATCACGCTGGTAGACGCGCAGGGCGAGGCCGCCGGCACCACCCGCAGCGAGGCGGATGGGAGCTTTCACGTGACCGGGACGGCGGCGGGCGAGTACCGCCTGGCGGCGCGCAAGCTGGGCTACCAGGTCATGCTGTCCAACGTGGTGCAGCTGACGGAGGGGCAGGTGCTGCAGGTGGAGGCCCGCCTGACGCCGCAGGAGGCGGACCTGGCGCTGGCGTCCACGGCGCATCCGGCGGCGGACCGCGGAATTTCCGGCCGGGTGGCCGAGGCCGGCACCGGCCGCCCCATCTCCGACGTCTCGGTCGCGCTGCTGAACGGGCACGGACAGTACGTGAACCGGGTGACCACGGACGCGCAGGGCAACTTTCGCCTCACCATCCCCACCCCCGACCGGTATCAGCTGCGAGCGGAGCGCGTGGGATACCAGCCCTCCGCCTCGCAATCCATCACCGTGGTTCCCAGCGATACGGTGCGCGTGGAACTCCTGATGTCCACGGACGCGGTGATGCTGGCCCCGCTCACCGTGGTGGCGTCGTCGCGCAGCGTGGCGCGCAACTCCCGGATGGCGGCGTTCGAGTGGCGCGCGGAGCACAACTCGTGGGGCCGGTTCCTGGGTCCTGAGCAGATCCAGCGCATCCGGCCCATGTTCGCGACCGACGTGCTGCAGCACGTCGCCGGCGTGCAGGTAGAGGGAAGCGGGCTGAACCGGGTCCCCACGGTGCGTGGCCGGTTGGGCTCGCGCTGCGTTCCCAGCTTCTACGTGGACGGGCACCGTTCGACGGGCATTTCCCTGGACGAGCTGGTGAACGGCCCCGACGTGGCGGCGGTGGAGGTCTACGACCAGCCCTACGAGGCCCCCGTGGAGTTTCTGCCTCCCGTCAGCCATCAGGTCTGCGGCGTGATCGTGATCTGGACGAAGCAGGCGATCCAGCCCGGCGGCTGATTCTCTCCCCTTATTTCAACGGACGCACCATGGCCAATCATTCTCGCTTCATGACGGCGGCGCCCCGCGGCGTGCTGGTCGCGCTCCTGGCGGCGGCCGCGCCGTGTGCCGCGCACGCGCAGACGGTGGAGGGGCGCGCGGTGGACCGCGCCACGCAGCAGCCCGTCGCCGGCGCCGAGATCACCCTGGTGGACGCGCAGGGAGAGGCGGCCGCCACCGCCCGCAGCGGGCCGGACGGCAGCTTTCGCCTCACCGGGCCCGCCGCGGGCGAGTACCGCGTGGCGGCGCGCCAGCTGGGCTACCAGACGATGCTGTCCACGGTGCTGCAGATGGCGGAGGGGCAGGTGCTGCAGGTGGAGGCCCGGCTTACGCCGCGGGAGGCGGAAGCGGCCGCGGCGCCGGCGCCCACGCGCGACGGCATCACGGGCCGCGTCGCGGAGGCCGGCACCGGCCGCCCGGTGGCCGGCGCCACGGTCACGCTGCTGAACGAGCGCGGCCACGGCATGGGCCGCGCGGTCTCCGACGCGGAGGGCAACTTCCACGTCGCGGTACAGGCGCCCGGGCGGCTGCGGCTGCGCGCGGACCGCGTGGGATACCAGCGGACGGTCTCCGAGCCCATCACCGTGGTCCCCAACGACCGGGTGCGGGTGGAGCTGCTGGTATCCACCGAGGCCGTGGTGCTGGCCCCGCTGACGGTGGTGGCGTCGTCGCGCAGCGTGGTGCGCAACTCCCGGATCGCCGGGTTCGAGTGGCGCCAGGAGCACCACCCCTGGGGCCGGTTCATGGGGCCCGAGCAGATTGCGCGCATCCGCCCGTTCTACGTGACCGACGTGCTGCAGCACGTTCCCTTCGTGCAGGTGCAGGGGAGCGGGCTGGACCGGTATCCCACGCTGCGCGGCCGGGTGGGCTCGCGCTGCGCGCCCACCATCTACGTGGACGGGCATCCGTCCGTGGGCGGCGCGGAGAGCATCGACCAGCTGGTGAGCGGGCCGGACGTCGCGGCGGTGGAGGTGTACGACCGCGCCTTCGAGGCGCCGGCGGAGTTCCTGTCGGGGAGCGACTACAACTGCGGCGTGATCGTGATCTGGACCCGCCCGCCGGGACAGAACGGCGGCTGAGCGAAACGCTGGCCGGCCGGATCGAAGTCCATCGGAGGGGGGCGCCGCGGAAGCACGCGGCGCCCCCCTGCGTTCTCCCGCGGGCTTGCTGCATCCGTCCGCCGCACCTATTCTGTCCCGCTCTGCCCGTACCCTTTAACCGAACACCGCGCACATGCCGGATCCGTTCGCGAGCGGTGGGCCCATGCTGCTGGCCGGCACGGCCAACCGCCCGCTCGCCGAAGAGATCGCCCAGCACCTGGACTATCCGCTGGGCGAGGTGACCATCAAGAAGTTCGCGGACGGCGAGATCTTCGTCCGCATCGACGAGAACGTACGCGGGCGCGACCTGTTCATCATCCAGAGCACCACCGCGCCCGGCGACAACATCATCGAGCTGCTGCTGCTGATCGACGCCGCGCGGCGCGCCTCGGCCGCGCGCATCCACGCGGTGGTGCCGTACTTCGGGTACGCGCGGCAGGACCGCAAGGACCAGCCGCGGGTGGCCATCGGCGCCAAGCTGATGGCCAACATGATCGTGAGCGCGGGCGCCGACCGGCTGCTGTCGGTGGATTTCCATCAGCACCAGATCCAGGGCTTCTTCGACATCCCCGTCGACCACCTGTACGCGTCGCCCGTCTTTACCCGCTACTTTCGCGAGAAGCGGCTCACCAACCTGGTGGTGATCTCGCCCGACGTGGGCTCGGCCAAGATGGCGCGCGGGTTCGCCAAGCGGCTGGACGCCACCATGGGCATCATCGACAAGCGCCGCCCGGCGGCCAACGTGTCGGAGGTGATGAACGTGATCGGCGACGTGCAGGGCAAGGACTGCCTGCTCTCCGACGACATGATCGACACGGCGGGGACCATGGCCGAGGCGGCGCACGCGCTCAAGAACCTGGGCGCCAACGACATCTACGCCTGCGCCACCCACGCGCTGCTCTCCGGCCCCGCCGTGGAGCGGCTTTCGAAGGCGCCGTTCAAGGAGATCGTGGTCACCGACACGATCCCGGTGCCGCAGGAAAAGCGCTTTCCGGCCCTCACCGTGCTTTCGGTGGGCGAGCTGATCGGGCGCGCGATTCGCTATACGCACATGAACGAGTCGGTGAGCTCGCTGTTCGAGTAGGCTCGATGGACGGGGAGCGGGACTGCCGGTGGCCGGATGGCCAGCGGGGCCGCTCCCGCAGAAGGAGGTATCCAGATGGCTTCATCCGCTACGTTGAAGGCCGCGCTCCGACAGAGCGCCGGCAAGGGCACCGCGCGCAAGCTGCGCGCGATCGGGCAGGTTCCCGCGGTGCTGTACGGGCACGGCGAAAAGGCGCGCGCGCTGGCCGTGAACGCGCACGACCTGGGGCTGCTGATCGCCTCGGTGAACATCGAGAACACGCTGGTGCGGCTGGACATCGACGGCGAGGGAATGCAGGACGTGCTGTTGCGCGAAGTGCAGATGCACGCCTACAAGCCCGAGGCGCTGCACGTGGACTTCTTTCACGTGAACGCCAAGGAGACGCTGCACGTAAAGATCCCGGTCCGCCTTACCGGCACGCCGGTCGGCGTGCACACCGACGGCGGCATTCTGGACCACGTCCTGTACGACCTGGACGTGGAGTGCCTGCCGGGCAACATCCCCGACGGGGTGGAGATCGACGTGAGCAACCTGGGGCTGGGCGAGTCGGTGCGCGTGGGCGACATCCCGGCGCGCGAGGGCGTAAAGTTCCTGCAGGACGCGGAGCTTCCCATCGCCTCGGTGGTGGCGTCGGCGGCCGCGGAGTCGGCGCTGGACGCCGAGGAGGAGACGCCGGCGGAGCCCGAGGTTCTTAAGGCCCGCAAGGGCGACGAGGACTGATCGGCGGGGTATGGGAGCGCCTTCGGGCGCTCCTTTCCGCGACTGAGCGAGACGACGACGTGGCCGGGGCCAAGGTGATCGTGGGGCTGGGAAACCCCGGCCGCGAGTACGAGAATACGCGCCACAACGCGGGGTGGTGGCTGCTGGACGCCCTGGCGCAGAGCTGGGGCATCCCCAGGTTCCGCGCGGAGAAGACGCAGGCCAACGCCACCACCCGCGTGGAGCCGTTCCAGGTTCGCCTCATCAAGCCGCTGACGTACATGAACCGCAGCGGCAGCGTGCTGGTGCCGCTGAAGCGGATGGGCGCGCTGGACCTTACCCGCGACCTGCTGGTGGTGGTGGACGACGTGGCGCTGGAGCCGGGGCGGGTGCGCTTTCGCCCGTCGGGCAGCGCCGGAGGCCACAACGGCCTCAAGTCCATCGAGCAGACGCTGGGAACCAAGGATTACCCGCGGCTGCGCCTGGGCGTGGGGGCAAAGCCGCCGGCGATGGACCTGGCGGACTGGGTGCTCGGCGTGATGCCCCGGTCCGACCGCAAGCTGCTCGAGGAGCGCTTTCCGGACCTGATCCGCGGCGTGGAGGTCTGGATGCGCGACGGGATCGAGGCGGCGATGGATGCGTGCAACAACTGAAAGTGCGTGAGTGCGTGAGTGCGGAAGTGCGTTAGTGCGGGAGTGGGGAGTGGGGGAGCGCGGAACTGACATGCGTGGGGTGCGTGGGCGCGGACGTGCGTGGCTTTCCGCGGGTGATGAACGGCATCGGGTTCGGCCGTCATCGGACGGAACCCGGGCGCGGTCCGGTCCGTCGCGGGTGAGTGAGGCGCGCGGTGCAGACCTCTGCCCGGGCGATTGAAATCGCGGCTACAACGTCACAAAGTCCGCCTGCGCGGACTCGGCGGCCCGGCCGTGTACGGCGCCCAAGGCAGTCGCGCGTCCGCATCCACACGATCATCCCGCCGCACTAACGCACTAACGCACTTTTTTCGTACCTTCCCTGTTTTCTCGGCCCACCTCCTGCCCGTGGACGCCGCCGTGGACCTTACTCTCCTTACCGACTGGCTGTGGACCCTGGGCCTGCTGGGGCTCGGCGTCACCTTTTTCATCTGGGACCGGCTGCGCAAGCTGCCCCCGGGGAACGAGGTGATGCGCGGGCTTGCCGCGCAGATCCAGTCCGGCGCGCTGGCATTCGCCCGCCGCGTGGGCGTGGTGCTGGCCGTGTTCGTCGTCGCGGCGGCGCTCCTTCTCTTCCTGGCGGCCGGGCCCCGGACGGCGGGGGCGTTCGTGGGGGGAGCGCTCTGCGCCATGCTGGCGGCGTTCAGCGGGCTGTTCGCCGCGGTGCGCGCCAACGTGCGCACGGCGGAGGCGGCGCGGTACCCGGGGCTCCCCGCGGCGCTGCGGACGGCGTTCAGCGGCGGGGCGGTGGCGGGGCTGGCCGTCGCTTCCCTGGCGGTGCTGGGGACGGGGCTGCTCTTTCTGATGGGCATCCGCCGGCCGGGCGTCTATGAGGAGATCCGCTTCCGCGAGTTCGCCGAGATCGTGAGCGGGTTCGCGATGGGGGCCAGCAGCATCGCCCTCTTTGCCCGCGTGGGCGGCGGCATCTTCAGCAAGGCCGCCGACATGGGCGCGGACCTGGTGGGGAAGGTGGAGACGGACATCCCCGAGGACGACGCGCGCAACCCGGCCACCATCGCCGACCTGGTGGGCGACTGCGCGGGCGACACGGCGGGGATGGGCGCGGACCTGTTCGAAAGCTGCGTCGCGGCCGTCATCGCCACCATCGCGGTGGGGATGACGGAGGCCACGCTGGGCGGATACGAGAACCGCATCGCGGCCGTCTCGCTGCCGCTGTTCGCCATTACGGTGGGGCTGATCGCCTCCATGGTCGGCGTCTTCATCCTCCGCTACCTGAATCCCGAAAAGCCCGCGCAGGCGCTGCGCATGGTGCAGCTGGCCTCCGCCGCGCTCTTCCTGTTGATCATGCTGGGCGTGGTGTACGCGCTGGGCTTCGACATGGCGGACGAGGCGACGGGGCGGGTCTACGGCTACTTCGGACCGTTCTGGGCGCTGCTGGCCGGGTCGCTGGCGGGCGTGGCGGTCGGCGCGGTGACGGCGGCGTTCACGGGGCCCGCGGCGGCGCGGCGGATCGCGGAGGCCTCGGCGTCGGGGCCGGCGGCCAACGTGCTGGCGGGGATCTCGGCCGGGCTGCAGTCGTCCGTCCCCGCGGTGCTGATCGTGTGCGCGGCCATCGGCGTGTCGTACGCGGTTTCCGGGCTGTACGGGATCGCCGTCTCCGCCGTGGGGATGCTGGCGACGGTGGGGATCACGGTGGCGGTGCACGCCTTTGGCCCCATCGCCGACAACGCGGGCGGCATCGTGCAGCTTGGCCACCTGGGGCCCGACGCGCGGCGGGTGACGGATACGCTGCACACGGCGGGGAAGCAGTCGGGATCCATCATCACCGCCTTTTCCATCTGTTCGGCGGCGCTGACGGCCATCGCCCTCTACGCGGCGTACGCGTCGTGGGTGGGGCTCGCGGGGATCAACCTGATCGACCCCTTCGTCGTCATCGGCTTCCTGATCGGCGGCGCCATCCCCTTCGCCGTCGCGGCGCTCACGATCACCTCCGTCACCAAGGCGGCGGGCGCGGTGATCGACGAGGTGCGGCGGCAGTTCACCGACACGCCCGCGATCATGGAGGGCACCGTGCCGCCCGATTCGGCGCGGACGGTGGACGTGGCCACCCGCTACGCGCTGCGCGAGATGATCGCGCCGGGCGTGCTGGCGGTCGTGGCGCCGGTGGCGGTGGGCGCGGGGCTGGGGGTAGAGGCGCTGGGGGGAATGCTGGCGGGCGCCACGGTGACGGGAGTGCTGCTGGCGCTGTTCATGGCCAACGCGGGAAGCGCGTGGGACATGGCCAAGCAGCAGATCGAGATGGCGCTGGCGGGCGGCGGACGCGGCAGCGACGCGCACCGCGCGGCCATCGTGGGCGACACCATCGGCGACCCGTTCAAGGACACCGCGGGTCCGTCGATGAACATTCTGATCAAGCTCATGAGCCTGGTCTCGCTGGCGCTGGTCCCCTGGCTGCTGAGCCTTCCCATCAACCGCGGCGCCGGCACGCGCCAGGTGCTGGATCCCGAGAACATGGAAGCGCTCCGGCAGATCATCTCCTCGCTGCTGGGCTGAGGTGCGAGGCGCCCGCCGCTTTTCCGCCCTCTCGGTCCTGGCCGCTGCGCTGGTCGCCGCGCCCGCGGGGGCCCAGGCGCTGGAGGACCTGCCGCCCGCGCTCCGCCCGCGGCCGCTCCCCGCGGAGCTGACGCCGGAAGCCGCCGCCCCGCCGTCCGTGGAACTGAGCGTGCGCTCCGGGCGGCCGGTCTGGCTGCTGCCGGCGGCGGGCTTGGTCGCCGGGGCTGTCCTCTACCCCATGCTGGTGGATGGCGGCTGCGACGACAACGACTGCATGCTCTACATCCCCGAGCCGTTTACGGGAGCGCTCATCGGCCTGCTGGGCGGGATCACCGCTGAGGTGCTCCTGATGGTCGTGGAGGAGGCGGACGACTCCAGTCCGGGTGTAGTGGTGGATCCGGGTTGACCGGCTGGGACCGGCCCGTTTCCGAGCGCCTGATGGGAGGGCCGCCCATGGCCGCGCGACGGACGGTACGCGCCCTGCCGCGGCCCATGAGGGTTCTGCTGCTGCTGGCCGCGCTGGTGCTCGCCGGGTGCGGCGACACGCAGCCGCCCCCGGACACACCGCGGCGCGAGTACGTGCGGATGCCGCCGCCCCCGCTCGATTCCCTGCGCGCCGCCCCGGAGACGGTTTCCATCGGTGATCTGCCCGTCGTCGCCGCCGCGGATCTCTGGCTGAACCTGATGCCCGGCGACCAGCCGGAAGGCGAACCTGCCGGTCCGCCGATGAGCCCGCTCCTGGGCTCGATCGACATCCACCCCGCCGATACCGCCAGCGCGCGGACACTCCCCGCCGGGCTCTCGCTGCAGGGTGGCTGGCTCCTGGCCGGCGATAGCATCTGGGCGCTGGGCGTGGCGCCCTCGGACGCCACGAACGGGATCAGCACGAGCCTGGCGCTGGAGGTGGGGGGCGGGCCGACCTGGCTGGGAAGAGAGGAAAGCCGCGTGGACGTGGTGGTACGGGTCCGCCGGCCGGATGGAACGGCGGTGCTGCTCCGGGTGCGCGCCGCCCACGTACAGGTGGCGGTGTGATCGCATGCGTGCGTCCGCCACACACGCGCGTGCGGAACGTTCGCGGGTTGACTGCAACCGCCGATACGACTACGTTTTCCGCACGGCCGGGCCCCGGATGGGTGCCCGGCTCGTTCGTTTGTAGCTGATTCTCAATCTCGGTCGATCGATATGCTCAAGCTGGGGATCGTGGGGCTGCCGAACGTGGGCAAGTCCACGCTGTTCAACGCGCTGACCGCGGCGGGCGCGGACGCGGCCAACTACCCGTTCTGCACCGTGGAGCCGAACGTGGGGATGGTGGAGGTGCCGGACCCGCGCGTGGACCTGCTCGCCGAAAAGGTGCAGCCGCAGCGCGTGCTGCGCGCCACCGTGCAGTTCGTCGACATCGCCGGGCTGGTGAAGGGCGCGTCGGAGGGCGAGGGGCTGGGCAACCAGTTCCTGGCCAACATCCGCGAGACCGACGCCGTGGTCCACGTGGTCCGCTGCTTCGACGACCCCGACGTGGTGCACGTGATGGGCGACGTCGACCCCGTGCGCGACCGCGAGGTCATCAACCTGGAGCTGGCGCTGGCCGACCTGGCGCTGGTGGAAAAGCGGCTGGAGAAGGCCCGCAAGTCCGCGCGCGGCAACGACAAGGAGGCGCTGGCGGAGCTGGGCCTGCTGGAGCGGCTGGTGGAGACGCTGGGCGAGGGCCACCCCGCGCGCACGGTGCAGGCGAACGATGACGAGCAGCGCATCCTGCGCTCGTACAACCTGCTGACGGCCAAGCCGGTGCTGTACCTGGCCAACGTGGCGGAAGACGATCTGCCGGAGGGCGACAACCCGCACGTCCGTGCGCTGCGCACGGCGGTGGAGGAGAGCGGCGAGAGCGCCGAGATCATCCCCATCAGCAGCAAGATCGAAAGCGAGCTGGCGGAGCTGCCCGACGAGGAAAAGAAGGAGTTCCTGGAGTCGCTGGGGATCACCGAGCCCGGGCTGCACACGCTGATCCGCGCCGGCTACCGGCTGCTGGGGCTGCAGGTGTACTTCACGGCCGGCGAAAAGGAAGTGCGCGCCTGGGAGATTCCCGTCGGCGCGCGGGCGCCGGAGGCCGCGGGCGTCATCCACAGCGACTTCGAGCGCGGCTTTATCCGCGCCGAGACGGTGGCCTTCGCCGACTTCGAGAAGCTGGGCTCCGTAAAGGCCGCGCGCGAGCAGGGGCTGATGCGCTCCGAGGGCAAGGAGTACGTGGTCAAGGACGGCGACATTCTGCTCTTCCGCTTCAACGTCTGATCCGGACGGAACCGTGCGGCCCGCGGCGGATGGATCGCCGCGGGCCGCACGCGCTTATACCCGCCGTTCTCCGCATGTCTACGCTGATCCTCATCCTCCTCCTGCTGTCGCAGTTCTACGTTCTGGGGCCGCTGCTGTTCATGGCGACGCACCGGCAGCCCGTGCTGCGCACCCGCCGCATTCCGCCCATGGAAGCGCCGGCCGATGTTGCCAAAGCCATCACCGGCTGGAGAGCCTTCTTCGGCGAGGCGGAGTTCTCCCTCTTCGCCGTGCAGCAGGTCCTGCAGGCCCGGAGCGGCGGGGAAAGCGACCTCGCGGTTTCGGGGCACGTGCTGCACCTGGTGGATCGCGCGGCGGCCGTTCACGGGCTGGACTACGTGACGCCGGCCGGCCGATGGCAGGTGTTTCTCACGCGATTCGACGACGGGCAGGAGGTCGTGACGACCAACTACGGGCGCGTGCTGACCCTGGACCCGCACCCTGCGGTGCATGTCGTCCGGATGCCGGGCGTGGTGGACCTGGCCCGGCTTCGCGCCCTGCACGCCGCCCACGTGGCGCGCGTGATGGGCGCGGCCGCGCCCGCCGCCATCCCCGGCGACGAGCACCTGGTCAACTTCGTGGCCGAGCACGAGCTGAGGACCGTGGAGCGGCAGCGCGAGCTGGGGGCGATGGTGCGCAGCGGCGACGTCTATCGGCCCACCTTGCGCGGCGCCTTCAGGTCGGTGTGGCGGCCCCTGCCTCCGCTTCGGTGGATCAACGGCTCGCGCGAGTCGCGCGTGGCCCGGTCGCTGAGGGAGGCGGTCCCATTGCGGGATCGCGCCGGCCTGCGGCAGGGGGCATGATGGGGAAGGGGCCGTCCGCGGTTGCGCGGGCGGCCCCTTCTGCATCCGTCCCCATCGGGGCGACCGATCATCATCCGCCGCCATGCTCCCGACAGCAACGGGGTGGGTGCCCGGATTGCGGACGCCCACCCCGCTTGATCTTTCGATCGGTGGTTTGGCAGACCACTGCCGCCGCGTGTCACGGAGGAGGGCCGGCCCGCCTCGTCCACCGCGCCGCCGGCTCAGCGGTAGATGGTGACGAAGCCGGAGAGCGTGTTGCCGCTGGACCAGGCGTTGTAGCACGCGCCGCTACTGTCCTTGTACGACCGGTTGGTTACCGTGCGCAGCGTGGTCCCGGCCATGCCCGTGCCGTTCCAGGAGCGCCGCACGCCGTCGTAGTTGTAGTAGGCCGTGTAGTAGCTTTCCGTCCCGGTGCAGTCCGCACCCGTGAAGTGGCTGATGTACGCCGCCGTCACCGGCGTGCACGACGCTTCACCGCAGCCGGTGACAAGGCGCTCGTTCCACGAATCCTGGTACCCGGGGCCCTTGGGCCCGCTGGTGTTCTCGTCCCACGCGGTTTCTTCGAGCCCGACCTCGCCCCACCGGCCCGAGTAGCGTATCCACTCCTGTCCGGGCATCGGACGCCGGCTGGTGCCGGCCAGGGGCATCTCGCCGATGTTCACCAGGCCACCGCCCTGCAATCCCTGGTCGGATCCCTTGCCGCCGTCCCAGGTGAACCACCGCTGGTCCGGGTTCAGCCAGCAGCTGTCGCTAAAGCCCTCGGGCCAGAAGGCCTGGCACTCGCCCTGGAAGGAGTAGCTGGCGTGCGATCCGTCGGCCACCCACACGTGAGGGTGCGTGACGCCGTACCATGCGACCTGCCAGGCCTCGTACGTCTTGGGGTCGTAGTGCGCCGCATAGGTCACGCTGTGGCGCTGCTGGCTGGCGTCCAGGTGCACCGTGATGTGTTCCCAGTCCCCCTCGTGGTTGTACCCCGAGATGAAGTCGTTGTACGCGTAGAAGAACCAGTACTGGATGCTGATTCCACCCATGTCGTTGCGATACACGTGCGTGTACGCTTTCCAGCCGGACGCGTCGCGCACGCCGGGGTGCACCAGGTCGTCGTCCGTTGCCTGCAGGAAGAACGCGTTCTTGTTGTCGAACCCGCCCTCGCCGTCGGAGCCGAAGGTGGTGCCCGAGTGCGAGCAGGCCAGCCAGGTGGTGGCGCGCTGGTGGCGCTGCGCGATCAGGCTGGTGCTGGTGATGGTGCCCTGCTCCAGGATCGCATGGTCCGGGCAGTTGCTGTGATGAAAGCGCATCCGCACCTTCGGGAGGTACCAGTCGACGGTCGCCGGCCACGTCCAGTCGCCCGACACGCCGTTGCCGGCTTCGTCCCGGGTGATGAGGTTCGGCATCCACAGGACCGGCGCATACGTGTTGGCCAGGTCGGATTCCGTCCCGTCGTCGATCCCGTCGCCATCGTTGTCCACTCCCCACACGTACAGATCCGGCTCCTGCGGCGCGGAAGCCAGCGGTTGAGCGTCATCAGAGCAACCCGCGGCAAGCGCGGCAACGCCCAGAAGGGCGATCAATTTCTTCATTTTTTTCCTGGAGAAACTGGGTAGTCGAGATGCCGTGCAGCAAGCATGTTCGAGACTTAAGTCTAAACAATAAAACAACTTACGTCAACCGTCCGCAAAAGATGCTAGACGTGGCGGTCGGTTGATAAGAGCCCCGTCATGGGCATCGTTCCGCAGCGTAAGCCATCGTTCGAGGCGCAACCGCCGCGGCGCCATCTACGCGCTGGAGAACCGGATGAATCGTTCGCGCCTGCTCGTGACAGGAGGGGAAGATGCGGAAGATCAGGCGCGTGTTTTGCGCCGCGGTGATCCCACATCGTGGAAACGGGGTTGAGCCGGCGGAGCGCCATGCGCCGCTGGTCCTCCCCACCCATCCCATCTCCGGAGGCCTCCATGCGGAAGCTCCATCTCGACGCGCTGCTGGTCGAATCGTTCGAGACCGGCAGCCTGGACGGCACGCGCGGCACCGTGCGCGGCCACGACACCCGCATCACCGAATGGTGCAACTCGCGCAGCTGCCCCCACGGGTGCACGATCATCGAGGCCGACGTCCCGGCCGCCGCCGAGCCGCAGGAGCTGGCGGAGTAGCGATGATCGGTCGCATGAGTGGAGGCCCGCGTCCGGCGAACGGACGCGGGCCTCCGCGTTCGCGGCGCAATCTACCCGGCACGCGGGCGGCGGCTTATCTTCGCGGGCCCACCCCGAATCCACCGATCCAGGACGTCGATGATGCGCAGGCTGCTCCTTCTGATTCCGTTGATCCTGATCGCGATGCCCGCAGCCGGCCAGCCCGCCACCGGACGTCCGGTGGATTGGGACGCGCTGCGCGGTGAGGCGACGCAGATTCTCTCGGAGTACATCCGCATCAACACCACCAACGCGCCGGGCAACGAAAAGGCGGGCGCTGAGTTCCTGGCGCGCATCCTGGAGCGCGAGGGGATCGAGGCGCAGATCCTGGATGAGGAGGTGCTGGGCGCCGGGCGCGCCAACCTGTACGCCCGGCTGCGCGGCGACGGATCGAAGAAGGCCATCGCGCTGGTGCACCACATGGACGTTGTCCCGGTGAACGCCGCGACCTGGACGGTGGACCCGTTCGCCGGGCTGGTGCGCGACGGGTACGTCTGGGGGCGCGGCGCCATCGACATGAAGGGCGACGGCGTGGCGCACCTGATGGCGATGATCGCCCTCAAGCGTAGCGGCGTGCGGCTCACGCGCGACATCGTCTACATCGCCAACGCCGACGAGGAGCTGGGCTCCACCGGCGCGGTGGCGTTCGTGAACCGCCACGCCGACCTGCTGCGCGACGTGGAATTCCTGATCACCGAGGGCGGCGACATCCCCATCGAGAACGGTCGGCTGCAGTTCTACGGGGTGGGCGTGGCGGAGAAGCGCACGTTCTGGCAGCGGCTGCGCGTCGCGGGCACGCCCAGCCACGCGTCGAGGCCTACACGTGAGAACCCGGTGCCGCGGCTGGTGGCGGCGCTTGCCCGCATCGCGCAATACGAGACGCCGCTGGAGGTTACGGCGGGGGTGGAGAAGTACTTCCGCGACATCTCGCGCAACTACCAGGGCCAGCAGCGCGCCTGGCTGGCGGACGTGCGCACTGCGCTGGCGGACCCGGCGGCGCGCGAGTGGATTCTGAGCGACGTCTACTGGAACGCCATCCTGCGCAACACCATCTCGCTCACGGTACTCACGGGGAGCAACAAGACCAACGTGATCCCCGCCGAGGCCGTCGCCGAGATCGACATCCGCCTGCTGCCCACGGCGAACCCCGACTCCGTGCTGGCGACGCTCAAGGCCGTCGCGGCGGATTCCGGCGTCGTCTGGCAGACCATCAACGCGCCCAAGACGCCGCTGGAAAACCCGGTGGATACGGAGCTGTTCCGCGCCATCGAGCGCGCGGCGCACGAGCGCGACCCCGGCGCGCTGGTGACCACGCCCATGTTCACCGCCGCCAGCGACCGCCCCACCTACCGCAGGCTGGGCATCGTCACCTACGGCCTGGACCCGTTCAAGGTAGAGTCCAGCGAGCACCAGAAGATGATGCACGGCAACGACGAGCGCCTCAGCATCGAGAACCTGGGCTGGGGCACGCGGTTCATCTACGACATCCTGCTGTACGCGCAGTAAGGCGGTACGACGGTACGGGGTACGAGGGTACCGAAGTGAAGACGGGGCCGTCCGCGACGATGCGGGCGGCCCCATTCCCCCGTGATGGCGGGCGGTTTATGCCTGGAGGGTGCGCAGCGAAGAGGCCAGGGCCGGCCGAACCGCCAGGATCGCCCGCCGGAACACCGGCACTGCCTCGCGGAGTCTCTCGAACGCGCCGGCGAGCCTTTGCTCCATTTCTTCTTCGTCGTGAGAAGGCTCGTAGATCGACTGGTGACGTGCATTCCGGAGCCCATCCAGTCTTCGGCCCGGCGCATCCAGCGTTGGGTCCAGCCGTTGAACGACGTGGAAGGTGAGGTAGTGGTTCGAAGTGCTTTTCACCCGCAGCCCGTGTGCGGCAAGTACGGCGAGACTGATCTGCAGAGCCGCCGTGTACGCCAGCTGGTAGGCATTCTCGGCCGGCATTCCGGCGAACCGCGCGGCCTCCAGGGATCCCGCAGCCTTTTCCCAGAACCCTGCAACCTGCGCGTCGGTGAAGTTTTCGCGCATGAGGCTGCGCTCTTCGATCAGCCGATCGATTTCCGGTACACTCACGCACGGCCTCCCGCTGACGAGGGCAGCACTTTTTCATCTCCCACAAGCCATGCCTTGGGGCCTGAGAGAACGGATCGAATGAACCCGGTATCCCGCCGCGCATTCAACCTGCCAGATGTGTAGCGCGTGACGTTTACCTCCCTGCCGAGCAGCATCGATGCTTCCGACGTCCCGGCCATCAGCGCAAGTTCCGGCTCGCGGTCTTCAAGTCCTTCTCCGACGGTGAATACGTCGATGTCGCTATCCGCACGCATGTCCCCGCGGGCACAGGAGCCGTAGATGAACGCGGCCTCCAGCCCCGGGACCTCTGACAGCGCTACACGCAGCAATTCCGCGGGTGCGACGAACTGGCGGACCATTTCCCGCAGCACCGACCAGCGCGGATGCCCTGCCACGGCACGGTAGCGGACAAGGCGGCCATCCCGCTCCCGCTGCACCAGCCCAAGCGCTTCCAGCCGTTCGATCTCGTGCTGCAAGGATCTGCTGGAGATGCCCGTCGCCCGCTGCAAGGCGCGAAAATGCAGCGCCGCATCGGGATGCAGCACGAAGTAGATCACTACCGCCGCCAGCGCTCTCGACGCCAGCACGGCTGCCAGAGAGTCATTCTGGCGGCGAGTTGGAGCGGTTTGGCTTCTCATGAACTAAAGTGTAGTGCAAAGCAGCTTGACGAGCAACAAGGACGAGCGGTTGAGATCGGATGGTCAAAGCGCGAGATTGCCCGCCGCGGACGGCATTCGGAACGACGGCGGGCGGAAAGACGATGAGCGATGAGAACGGCGCGGGGCAGCCGCTGGACCTGCTGCTGCGCCTGCTGGACCTGGAGCGGCTGGAGCTTAACCTGTTTCGCGGGCAGAACCGCGACATCGGCTCGGGGCGGGTGTTCGGGGGGCAGGTGCTGGCGCAGGCGCTGGTGGCGGCGGGGAGGACGGTTGAGGGGCGGCAGTCGCACTCGCTGCACGGCTACTTCATGCTGCCGGGCGACGTGCGGACGCCCATCGTCTACCAGGTGGACCGCATTCGCGACGGGCGCAGCTTTACCACGCGCCGCGTGCTTGCCATCCAGGAGGGGCGGGAGATCTTCTCCATGCTCTGCTCCTTTCACGTGGAAGAGCAGGGGATCGAGCACGGCGCCGCGCTCCCCGACGTGCCGCCGCCGGAGGAGCTGCCGCGCGAGCTGGACCTGGTGCGCGCGATGGCGGAGCGCATTCCCGAGCGCGTGCGCGAGGTGTACACGCAGGACCGCCCCATCGACTTTCGCCCCGTTGCGCCGGTAGATCCGTTCGCGCCGCAGGTGCAGCCGCCGGTAAAGCACGTGTGGTTCCGCGCGGACGGAACGATGCCCGGCGAGCCGATCCTGCACCAGGCGGTGCTGGCGTACGCGTCGGACTATGGGCTGCTGGGCACGGCGCTGCTGCCGCACGGCCTGTCGTTCCTCATGCGCCGCGTCCAGGCCGCCAGCTTGGACCACGCCGTGTGGTTCCACCGCGACTTTCGCGTGGACGACTGGCTCCTCTACAGCACCGACGCCCCCGCCGCGGCCGGTGCGCGCGGCTTTACCCGTGGCTCCATCTTCACCCGCGACGGGCAGATGATTGCCTCCACCGCGCAGGAGGGCCTGCTGCGGCTGGTGGCGAAGAAGGCGGCGGACGCAGGCGACTGACGCGATCGTGCACCAGGTACGACTCGGCGCGAGCGGCGGGCGCCCCCTCCCCGGCCCTCCCCCACAAACTGCGTGGGGGAGGGGGAACGGCAGAAACTGGTCGCAGCGGGATCGAACTCTCCCCTCTCCGTGAGGAACGAACGGGGAGGGGCCGGGT